>JAKCAE010000019.1 GCA_021842385.1 bacterium | reverse complement strand
CACATGCCGGTCTTTTTAATTTAGTAATAGGTGACTGGTTGCATTTAAATGGCAAAGGCTTAGTTGTTGAGGACAATCCACAAAGACAAAAAGAAATCCTTCAGTTCATTAGAGTAACAAATAAGCAGGCGAAAGTTTTTGCCATGCTGAATAACTATGCTCGTGGATGGCAAATTGATGAAACTAAGGCAATGCTTGAAAGCAAAGAAGCGCGAGCAAAGACAATTACTTTTGTTTCCGAATATCTAAAAGAAAATAATCTGGATGGGATATCTTTGGATTTTGAGCAAATTCCGCAGGGTACTCAAAAAGATTATGTTTTGTTCCTTACGGAATTAGTTAAGGAAATACGTCCGTTAAACAAAGAAGTTTCAGTGCATGTTCCTGCTGATGATGCTTCTTGGAATTACTCAGGGATTGCAACAGCAGTTGATTCCGTAATTGTTATGATCTATGATGAGCACCTTTCTACAACAGAGGCTGGTCCAATTGCTTCTTTGTCTTGGACAGAGAGTGTTTTAAAGAAACGCTCTAAGGACACACCTGCCAACAAATTAATTATTGGCATGGGCAATTACGCTTACGATTGGGCAGATGGTTCTAAGGGCTCAAGCATCACTTTTGCAAGAGCTGACTCTATGGCAAGAGAATATGGCAAACGATTGTTGACTGATGAAGTTTCTCAGAACAATTTTTTTGAATACACGGAGAATGGACAGAAACATATTGTTTGGGTTTTGGATCAATACAGTGTAGCAATGCAAAAAAGGGTGGCCTCTAAGTATGCGCCGCTTGGTTATGCTTTGTTTCGGTTGGGTTCTGAAGACCCACAGGTTTGGCAAATCTTTACAAACCCCGGAAGAAGAGATTAGTTATCCCAGTTAAAGTTGTTTCCAAAGTGTCCCCATTGTGAGGTGTTAGCAAATTTTACCTGATCTAATCTCAGGTATTTTTTTATTCCCCACGGGCTTAGGTCATATTTAGCGGGAATAGGCATTTCCTTCCCGTCTATTAAAGCCACGGCCATTACAGGCTCTGCTTTGCCAATAGCATAAGCAAGTTTAACATCAACTTGTTTAGCGGACTTTTCTTTTAGTAATTCCACTGCGATTTTTCTTGCTATGTATGCTGCACTTCGGTCAACTTTTGTATAGTCTTTGCCTGAAAAAGATCCTCCGCCGACCTGATGTTCTGGTCCGTAATTATCAATGATTATTTTTCTGCCGCTCAATCCGGAGTCAGCATCAAATCCTCCGATCGTCCAAACTCCCGCCGGATTTATTAAATACTCTTCCGCGCTAATTAAAGATTTAACTAAAGCTTCAAGTTCTTCAGTTTTTGTGTTTTGAAAGCTGGCGACAACGGTTTTAACTCCCGTTCCTTCTAAAGTTACTTGAACCTTACCATCATACGGATATTTTGCATATATTTTTTTGCAGAGGTCTCTTGCCAAATCATATTCCAGAGGCATGAGGTTTGGAGTTTCAGAAAAAGCATGTCCGATCATGATTCCTTGATCGCCAGCACCTCCAATATCAACACCTTGAGCAATCTCTCTTGATTGTTTTGTAGCAAAAACATTGATAGTGTATTCAGTACCGACGATGTCAGCGACAACCTTTTTAATATCAACTGTTGCTTTTGATGTAATTTCTCCACTTATTGTTATGGCTTTATGTCCACCCATAACTTCAACCGCAACGCGAGAATCAGGATCAAGCGCCAGATATGCGTCCAGTATTGAATCTGCGATGAAGTCACAAATTTTATCAGGATGTTTAGGAGAAACAAATTCCGCTGTTTTAGTATGCATGTGTTAATTATACCCGATCATTAATCAGCTTGAAAGTTAAGGAAAAACCGTGATGGTTGACTTGGCTAGTTTTTTATGGTATTTTTTTCAGTTGTTCCTTCAATGCCTAAGGGGGGCACATCATGCATCGCAATTCTTTGGTTAGAGGATTGCTTGGTATCTTCGGAGTCTGGATCACTTCGGCAGCTTTGCCGATGATCAATTCCGGAGTGCTAAAGCAGTTCTCGCCTGAGCAGTTGCTGGCAGCACGCGGTGTGCTCTCAGCGGTGGTAGTTTTTGCTGTGTTACGCGGTCGCATTTTCGGAGTGGGTGGTAACACCTATATCATGGCTGTGTTGGTTTCAGGTGCTGCTCTTGGTTTGTACAAGGGCATTCGCATCTGGGGAGGCGCACCTACCATCATGGTCATAACCGCGACGCCAGTACTGAACCACCTCTTCGGATTGATAATCGGACGTAAAACTCGCTCAAGCGAAATGTTGGGAATGCTCGCCGTGGTCTCTGGGGTAGTTCTGGCCCTGTTTGAACAAGAGTTAAGATTCAACTGGCTGGGATTTTTCTGGAGCCTCTTTGGCACATTCATGAATGCGGTTTTCTACGAGTTCATCAGTCTGAGCAAGGCCGAGCCTTTCCAGAAGACGTTTTGGGGCTGTTTGGCTATGGGGGGCCTTGGTCTGGCTAGCAGTGGCACATTTGATGTGCCAGTTAGCACCAGCATGTTTCTAGCTGTTCTAGTTTTTGCCTTGGTAGGTGGTTTCTTGTATTGGTGGTCGAACATGGTCGCCTTTGACAAGAGAAATCTACCATTGCAAACGGCAAGTATCTTGGCCCAGGGAGAAACAATTACCGTTATCCTTGTTTCCACTTTGATCATTGGAGAAAGGCATCTCTCTATGATCCAGTGGGCTGGGGTCACGTTAGCACTTTCCGGAGCCGTGTATTTGGCTCGCAATGCAGAACCTAGCCAGAGTTAGCGATGTTGAACGAAAGCCGGCAGAATTCTCTTACAAGGAGTCTTCTGCCGGTTTTTCGATTTTGGTGATATTATATATTTATGCAGATACAATTTTTCAAGGATTTGAACAAAAAGTCGGTCAAGGCAGCGGGTGGCAAGGGTGCTTCTTTAGGAGAGATGACTAATGCGGGGATTCCTGTTCCTCCGGGGTTTGTTGTGCTTTCCTCTGCTTTTGATTATTTCCTAGAGGAAACAGATCTTGATGTAGAAATTGAAGCGATTCTGAAAAGAGTTAAGCATCAAGATATAGCCTCCGTGGAGTTTGCTTCTGAAAGCATTAAAGCTTTAATTCTAGAGGCTGAAATGCCAAAAGATACTGCTTTGAATATACAAAAGTCTTTTAAAAAGCTTGGGGCAAAATATGTTGCTGTTCGTTCTTCTGCAACATCCGAGGACGGTGCTTCTGCCGCCTGGGCTGGTCAATTAGAAAGCTATTTAAATACTACAGAAAAAGATTTGTTGCTGAATGTCAAACGCTGCTGGGCTTCTTTGTTTACTCCCAGAGCTATTTTTTACCGCTTTGAGCAAAAGTTAAACAAAGAGAGTATTTCAGTTGCTGTAGTTGTTCAAAAGATGGTTCAATCTGAGGTTTCAGGGATTGCTTTTTCAGTGCATCCTGTTACAGAGGATTACAACCAGTTGATTATTGAGGCTGGTTTTGGTTTAGGAGAAGCAATTGTTTCAGGTCAGATAACCCCGGATAGTTATGTGGTGCATAAAAAGCAGAAAGATATTTTAGATATTAATATATCAGAACAGGATAAAGAGTTAGTAAAGAGCACAAAAGGAAATGTTTGGAAGAAAATATCAGGGAAAAAGAAAACAAAGCAAAAACTAAGTGGGAAAGAAATCTTGGGGCTTTCCGAGATTATCTTAGGGATAGAAAAACACTACAAGTTTCCGGTTGATGTTGAATGGGCTTTGGAAAAAGGGAAGTTCTATATAACTCAAAGTAGACCAATAACCACGTTGGGGAAATAATTAAAAACATCTGTGAAAAAAATATTATTAGTTGCCGCTCTTTTGTTATTATCAGCAGGGTGTGGTGCAAAACAAATACCGGTTACCAATACAACTCAGACCATAACAACAAAGAGTTATACTATGGCAGAAGTTTTAGCAGGAAATAGTGCGGCAAAATGTTGGGTTGCGATTAACGGAAAAGTATATGATTTAACTAATTGGGTTGGTATGCACCCAGGTGGACCAGATAATATTCTCGCGATTTGTGGAACAGATGCAACGCAAGCTTTTGATAGTCAACATGGGGGACAAAGAAGACCGGCTGAGGAATTGGCAAAGTTTGAGATAGGGGTATTGAGATAAGAGGGAAGTTTTAAAAACACCCGATCAATTGATCGGGTGTTTTTTGGTGGACCCTACCGGGCTCGAACCGGTCGCCTCCTGCTTGCAAAGCAGGCGCTCTACCAAATGAGCTAAGGGCCCACGACTTTTGATATTTTACAGGATTATATGAATCCAAACAACCAGGCTACAGCAAGACAAATGAATGCCAGGCCAACGAGTCTCCACCAAGTATATGTGCCTGCTGCTGTGCCTGCTCCAAGATACTTTTCAGCAAAATCTATTTTGCCTGTGAAGTTAGTTATCTGCACTGTGTATTTCATCATCAGGATTCCGATGAGGATACCTAGTATTGCGAATACATATCCCATAAGTTTTCAATGGTGGGTGTGCGTGGACTCGAACCACGGACCTCTTCATTATCAGTGAAGTGCTCTAACCAGCTGAGCTACACACCCTTAATTAAGCTATTTAAGAGCTTTTTTCTTTAAGATTACCCCCGAATTTTATCAAAACCCTAAGGTATTGTAAAGGAAGCCATTTAAATATAGAATTACCCACAAAAAACTTTGACATCTGCCTTGAATTGTTTTACTATAAAAAGGTAAAAATACTTCTGAAACAAAGATAAATTGATGTTTTTCTCAAGCAAAAAAAGCATTCTGGGGATAGACATTGGCACTACTAATATTAAGATTGCTCAGATTACAAGCAAGGACAATGTTCATACCCTGGATACCTATGGGCTTGTTAATGTTTCTTTCAATATAGATGAGACCAAAGAAGAAAGTATTTCAAAGACAGTCCTGATCCTTAAAAACCTCATTGAAAAATCTGGGGTATCAACAAACAAGATTGTTGCTTCTTTGCCTAATTCCGCTGTTTTTACCTCAGTTATTGAGCTTCCTCCGCTTAAAGAAAGTGAATTAAAAACCGCTATTGAGTTTGAAGCAAAAAAATATGTTCCTCTGCCAATAACTGAGATGACGCTTTCTTGGTCAATCATTGAAAAAATGCCAGATGGTAAAAGCAGAGTTCTTTTGACCGCTGTGCCAAACAGCATTCTTCGCAGCTATTTAAAAATATTCCAGCAAGCAAAGCTAGAACCAATCGCTTTAGAAATTGAAGCTTTAGCCTTAATACGAGCATTGATAGGAGATGACAAAGGAAGCATTTTAATAATAGACGTGGGTGCAAGATCAACCCATTTAAATATTGTCGAAAACGGAAACTTGCTGTTAACAAGAAATATTCCAATGGGAGGAGATACCATTACTCAGAAAATTGCCGAGAGTTTGAAAATTAGCATGGTGCGCGCAGATCAGTTTAAAAAAGACTTTGGTTTAACCCAAACCAACCTCATCCCAGAAAGCATTAAGCCAATTCTTGCAAACATTAAGTCAGAAGCAAAACAATTGCAAGGTATATACCAGGCAAGAGGTAAAAAGTTTGATAAAATAATGATAGTTGGAGGAACAGCGAACCTGCCTGGTTTAAATGAGTTTTTTGCGGATATGGATGCTAAGATAGTTAATGGAGATCCTCTTTCCAGATTAACCTTTCCTGCAGATTTAAAACCAGTAATTTCGCAATATGCCACAAACCTTTCTGTGGCAATAGGCTTAGCTCTTAGAGCGCATTAAAAACATGGCTGAAATCAATTTACTGCAAAACACAAACATTGAATCTTCGGAAGAAAGACTGCCGAAGATTTTAAATACCTCCGGAATTATTCTCCTGATGCTTGCGATTGCAGGGTATATTTTGCTTTGGGTTGGCACAAGCTCTGCTAAAAACAAGACCACAGAATTACAGAGCCAACAAAGCGCCATTCAGCAAAAAGTTCAGCAGTCTGAAGATTACCCAAGATTAAGTAATTATCAGAATAAATTAAAAAATCTACAATTGCTTCTGGACAAGCATTTGGGTTGGGGCACCTTGATTCAAAAATTTTCTGCTGCAACTTTAAAAACAGCTACATACAAAAAATTTACTGCCAACTCAGATGGCAGCGCGACTATCACGGGAAATGTTCCTGATTTTCAGAATCTGGATAAGTTGATTAAGGCTTTTCAGTTAAATGATTTTCAATACATTAAAGATGTTAAATTAGTTAATGTAGGTCTTTCCGAAGAAAACAAAAACGGCATTTCGTTCACAGTGAACGTGACTTTTAATAATACGCTTTTACAGGCTTTGCCGGCGTCAACAGAAGTTCCTGCCGAAACAACAGTGCCAGCCACTAACCCAGTTCCACAAACTGAACCAGTACCAGCAGAAATAACTCCACCAACTAACCCAACAACAGGACAATAATGCTGCCACTAAGAACTTCAAACACAAGCAAATCAAATTTAGCAACCCTTGCTATTACTTTAATACTGACAATCTTGATTGCGGTGTTTTTTCTCTTCCCTAAATACGGGGCGTACAAATCAGCAAAAGAAGCGATGAATAACGCGCAGGCATCCTTGGATGATACTTTGGAGCGTCAAAAAACAATAGACAGTTTAATTTCTAAAATGAACAGTGATTCAGAAGAATTAAAGCGTCTGGATCTAGCCATTCCCGACAAACCAGACGTTTCCACAGTTTATGCTTTAATAGAAACACAAGCTAAGGCAGCGGCCTTAACACTAGGTGCAACGCAAGCAGTTGATTTATCAGATCAGGTTGATCTTTCCTCAGTAGTCGGTGTTGGAGATGTTACAAAAACCAAAAACAATACGGTCGTCCAGCAAAACAAGCTTCCTTCAGCAACGCTTGGAGGAATTGATATTAACTTTACTGTTACCGGTTCTTTAGAAGGATATGTGGCAATGCTTTCTGGTATTCAGAAAAGTTTGCGTTTGTTTGATGTTCAGTCTATTGACTTAGCAAGCGACTCAGAGAAAAAAGTTATTACCTTTAAGACAACATTAAGAACTTACTACCAAAAATAATGGCGCTTACCAAAGAAAAAAAGGAATATATAGTCTTAGGAGTTGTTCTGCTTGCGATAGTTTTCGTGCTTTATTCATATTTTGGAAAAAAATCTGGCAGTCCGACGCCCGAAACTTCTAAAGATGTTGCTAGTGGCTTAGAGCCTGTGCCAATGCAAACAAACGCGTCTGCTAAGAAGGTTTTGGATCTCCACAGTATTGGTTCAAATTTAAACACAGCAGTTTTAGAAGACCCTCGTTTTAAATACTTGATTACGCCAGCATATCCTACTGTTGATCGTTCTGAGGTTGGTTTGCAGAACCCTTTTGTCGGGAAATAATTTTTGGAGCAAAGCATGCCGGAGAATATTAAAAAATCAGACAACTTTGAATTGTATCTGGTAGAACAGGGATTGATCCCTCAGGATCTTTACGACAAGCTTAAAGAACAAGCTAGCACACAGAATAAAACAGTTCTGGAGTTATTAACCAGTCAAAAAATTTTAACACCAGAAGCCTTGGCTAAAGCCAAAGCCGCTTTTTTAAATATCCCATATATTAGCTTCTTAGATAAAAAGGTTGACCAGGCAATTATTGATTTAATTCCTGAAGATACATACCTGTTTTATAAGTTTTTTGCTTTTGAAAAAAATGGCCAAGCTTTAAGTGTTGCCATAACTGACCCAACAAATATTCAAGCCCTGGAAGCTTTAGAGTTTTTTTCCAAAAAAGCCGGGTACAATATTCAGCTCTATGTGACTGATGATCAAAGTTTTAACAAGGTTTTAAACAAAGAAAAACAAGCAGGCAAGATAGTGGGTGAGGCTTTGACAGAGTTTGCGGCAACGGAAAAGGTCCAGCAAGCCATGCGCCAGTCGCAACAGCAACAACAAGTCGGGGCTTTGCAAGACCTTGTTCAGGATGCCCCAATCTCTAAAATTGTTGATGTCATCATGACTAATGCCATAGATGGTAATGCTTCTGATATTCATATTGAGCCTACTGAAAAAGATGTGCGCGTGCGTTACAGATTAGATGGTATTTTAAAGACCGCGATTATCTTACCCAAGAATGTTCAAAATGCCATAGCATCAAAAATCAAGATCCTTTCCAATTTAAAGATTGATGAAACCCGTTTACCACAGGACGGACGTTTTCATTATGAGACAGCGATTAAACAGGTGGATTTACGTGTTTCTGTACTGCCTAATGTTAACGGTGAAAAGATTGTTATGCGTATCTTGGACAAGACTACAAAAGTCCCGACTCTTCAGCAACTTGGCTTCAGGGGGAAATCATTAGAATGGATTTTAGAAAGTTTAAAGAAAACACACGGCATTTTCTTAATTACCGGTCCTACTGGTTCTGGTAAATCAACAACCTTGTACGCAATTCTTTCAATGCTTAATGACATCAAGGTAAATATTATTACCTTGGAAGATCCTGTGGAATATTTTATGGAAGGAGTTAACCAAACTCAGGTTAATCCTGATATTGGTTTAACCTTTGCTTCTGGTTTACGTTCTATTCTGCGTCAGGACCCAAATATTATCATGGTTGGTGAAATCCGAGACAAAGAAACAGCAGAACTTGCGGTCCAAGCTGCTTTAACAGGTCACTTGGTTTTTTCAACTTTGCACACAAACGACGCCATAGGCGCTCTGCCTCGTTTAATTGATATGGGTATGGAGCCTTTCCTGCTTTCCGCGTCAATCAACTGCGTTGGAGCTCAACGTTTGACCAGAAAAATTTGTCCGGATTGTAAAGAAGAGATTACTTTGTCAGAAGAAATGAAGAAGCTTTTTGAAACTGAGCTTAAAGACGTTAAAACAGAAGAGCTAGAGGGGATTAATTTAAAAGATATGCATGTATTCCACGGCAAGGGTTGTGAAAAGTGCGGCAATACGGGCTACAAGGGAAGAATCGCTATTGTGGAGGCTTTTCCCGTAGAAGAAAAGATCCAGCAGTTAGTTTTGGAAAAAGCCTCCCCAGCAGATATTTTTGAAGAGGCAAAGAAAATCGGTATGATTACTTTAAAACAAGACGGATTAATTAAAGTTTTGCAAGGGATTACGACCTATGAAGAGGTTGTGCGTG
>JAKCAE010000028.1 GCA_021842385.1 bacterium | reverse complement strand
CTTCAGTGTATGCTGTCACAGAATCTTTTCTTCTTTTTACTTCAGAACCAATTACAGAAACTATTTCCTCGTCTGAAAAGTCCTTGCCTTTAGCAATTTCTTCGTTCTTGACGCGGGCTCTAAGCATACGCAAAGTATCCAGAGTAAGCTGGTCTTTTGCAAGCATTGCTGCTTTTAAATCTGCGTCAATTTGTTCTTTTAACATTTTTAATACCTGCCGTATTTTTTAATGGGTAACTTTCCTGATTTTTTTAGTTCTTCTCTTTTCTCTTTTAAATCAGCTCTTCTGCGGGCATCTTCTCTGACAAAACGCTTACTTTTTACCGGTTCAAAAAATCTTGTTTTTCTAGCACGCACCAAAACACCGCTTTGTTGAATTTTGCGGTTAAATCTTCTGAGCAAACTTTCGAATGACTCGCCATCTTTCTTTTTAACTTCTACCACTACTGTCACCCCCTTCTAAAGGATGTAAAACTTGTTAAAACTGATATGAATATACCCCAAAAATGGGCTTTGGTCAAATATATCTCTGGTAAATTAAAAAACGCTGCTTAGCAGAAACAGCGCTTTAGTTAACTATTAAACTCTGTCATTTTCTAAGTTCCCCGCAACTATGTGCAGATGCAAATGCGGCACGTGCAGGTATTTGCCAACATTAAAAACCAGTTTGTAATCTATGATTTTTTCTTGCTCCGCTATTTTTCTTGAAAGCAAAAGCATTCTACCGAGTATTTCTCCATCCCCCTCGTTTACATGCGCCATGGATTGGATGTGTTTTTTTGGAATTATCAGAAGATGGGTTTCAGAGGCCGGATATTTTGAAGGGAAAACTAAAAAGTCCTTGTCTTCGAAAATAATTTTCTCTAAAGGTTCTTCTTTGTTTGCGATTTTGCAAAAAACACATTCTTCCATAACTATTTCCCTAACCTTTTTTTAACCTCTTCAATTATCTGGTCATATCTGAAAACTTCCTGCATGCCTGATTTAACGTCTCTTAAGATAACCATGTCATCCATAGCTTCTTTTTGCCCAATGATTAAAGCAATCATGGCTTTAGATCCTTCAGCAAGTTTAAGCTGGTTTTTAACACCCTCTCCACCAAAGTGATCGTGCACTGTAACTTGCGCATCCCAAAGTTCTGAAAAAAGCTTTATTGCTTTTTTAGAAGCAAGGTCACCGAGCGGAGCTAAGAAAACTTCAGCTTTAGCAGCGCTTAGGCTTTCAATGTGTTCAGCTTTTTGTTCTTTGACCGCTTTTTGTAGACTTTCAATGTTTGAATGGAAACCAAAACAAGCAATGTTTTTGCCAGTTAATTCTTTGTAGATCTGATCATGGTAAGAACCTTCGCCCAAGAATCTCTCAACTGAACCTGTGGCTGTTGTTTCTGTGTGTTTGAAAGCAAAGGTTGTTTTAGTGGTTCCCTTTTTGCCAGCCAGCATCGGATTAAGCGCGTACATTATACCCAGTTCATCTAAACCCTCTAAAACATTAGTTAAGTGTTTATGACAGGCTGTATCTAAAAAATCAACAGCTTGGGGAGCATCTGTGGCAACTGTTTTGCATTCCAGATTGTTACAGCGAAAAACTTGCATAGGAAACTCTTCAATTGCCGCAACACAGTCATTGCAAAGCTCATATTTTTTGCTTTGCAAATAGCTGGAAAGGGCTTCCTCGTATTCTCCGCGACAAGCTTCATCACCTAAGCTGCTAACCTCTAGGGTGATATTTTCCAAACCAATAGATTTAAAAAACTTCCAGAGCAAGCTTATCATCTGGACTTCATTGAGTGGAGAAAACTCTCCAAACATCTCAAAACCATATTGCCAAGAAGAAACATACTGCTTTTGTTTCTGATCATAGCTTAAAACCGGTGAAAGATAGTACCATTTAGAAACTTTGTGACCTTCAGGTAGTTTGTATTCATAGAAAGCACGCATCAAGGAAGGCATACTTGCTGCCCTGACTGCTACTTTTGTTGCGCTGTTGTCTACAAAACTAACGGGTTCGTTGTTTTCTGCAAATTCTGTCTGAGCAAAGAGACTAACATTTTCCAGGAGCGGCATCTCAATCTTGTTAAAACCATAACCGCGGGCAATCCTTTGCAGATGTGAGCTGACAAAATCCCAGTAATTATCAGTGCCTGGGATAATATCGGACAGGCCCTGTAGTGCTTGGGGTTTGGTTGTCTGAGAGACTGTTGTTTTTTTCTTCTCTTTCATATTATTTACTCCCGTATTCAACAGTTTGAAACTTTTTTATATCTCCAAAAGGGAAAGCTCTGATGAAAACCTTACCTATGATGTCATTTCTGGGAACTGGACCCCAAAAACGAGAATCTGAAGAAGCCAATCTGTTGTCCCCTAAAACATAGTATTCATCACTGCCTAAAGTCGTGCTGCCGTCACCAACTGGGAGTGTCGTATCTGTTGACGGGATATATTCTTCTGTTAAAACCCAACCATTGGGATGTTCTTTGTTGTAAATGATGACTTTGTTTTCTTCAATCTTAACTCTTTCACCCGGCAAACCGATTATTCTTTTAATGTAATACTGACTGGTGTCTTTGGGATATTTAAAAACTATGACATCTCCGCGTTCAGGATTGTTAAAATGATAGTTCCATTCATTGATAATTAAATATTCTCCGGAATAGAAGGTGGGTTCCATGGAAGAACCTGAAACAATGAAAGGTTGAGCCACCGCATACCGAATCGGCAGGATTATAGCCATGGCAACTATCAAAACCTTGATCAGATCCCAAATGAAGAGACCAAGCTCTTTTAATCCGCTTTCATTTTCATTATTCTGGATATTCTGGTTTGTCGGTTCTGTTTGCATTTCTTTTTTTGTATATATTGGTGGACGATAAAGGAGTTGAACCTTTGACCTCACCGATGTGAACGGTGCGCTCTAACCAACTGAGCTAATCGTCCAAAATATCCCAAGGCTTGAGCTTAAAAAGTAAAACTTAACTAATTCAATATACCTGTTCCTTTTAAGTATTGCAAGGGCGCAAAGAGCCTTTTTCCTTTGAAAAAAGCTGTTTTTGCGATATACTAAGCAAGCAACTATGCAACAATTTCAAGATCCACAACTGAAAGTTAAGCAGCGCTGGTTTCCGCGAATATTTTGGCCGGCAATTTTAATAATTTGTATTGTTTTAGGCGTGCTTTTTGCTAAAGCCTATACTTTTGGCAGTAAAGTCTTTGTACATAAATCATCTTTCTTTAAAAAAGTTTCAACTTTAGTTTTTTCAGGGACTACAAATCTCAAGGGAGAGGCACAAGGAAGAATAAACATTTTGCTTTTAGGTTATGGCGGTGAAGGACATGACGGTCCGTATTTAACTGATACAATGGTTCTTGCCAGCATTAATCCGGAAACAAAGCAGGTTGCCTTAAACTCCATCCCCCGCGACTATCTCTGGGAGGAAGGAAAACAAAAAATTAATTTCGCTTTTGCTTCAGGATATCAACCGCGTCACGATTTTAGTGAAGCCGGAGAAAAAGCAATAACCGCAGTGGGTAAAATAACGGGTTTGGAAATTCCATATTTTGCTAGCATTGATTTTAAGGGGTTTGAAAAAGCCATTGACCGTTTAGGAGGCATTGATGTACAAATTGATAACAGCTTTACTGACAGCCAATATCCAAATGACTCTTTTGGGTATCTGCCAACTTTAGTTTTTAACAAAGGCTTGGAAAAGATGAATGGTAGCAGAGCTTTGCAGTTTGTTCGTTCCAGACACGGCACAAACTTAGAAGATTCAGATATTGCCAGAAGCAAACGCCAAGCCAAAGTCTTGGATGCTTTTAAAACTAAAGTTCAAGATTTGGGAATCCTTTCAAGTTCCGGAACAATTAATGATCTTTTGAATATTCTTGCAGACCATGCCCACACAAACATTGAACCAAGCGAGCTTTTACATCTTGCAGAAATGCTTAAATCACCAAATGTAAAGATAACTTCGGAAAGCATTGATCTGGAGGCAGGAATGTTTTGTGATGGCAACAAAGAAGAAATCGGTTATGTCATTTTTCCTTGCCCTGGCGTTACACAAGCCCAAGTTCAAACATATTTTAAAAACAGTTTTAGCAATTCAGCTGTAAGAACAGAGGCTGCTTCTCTAATTTTGGAAAATGCCGGCAGAAGTCCAGAGTATTACAACCTCATCAAAAAACAGCTTGTTAACGCGGGTGTGGTGGTCTACGAAGTACCATATCGCGGATTACCTCTTTCCAGCAGTGCTTTTTACAAGGTTAATGATGACAAGCCTGCAACCATTTCATATATCCAACAATTAGTAAGCACAAAAGCTCTGCCAAAGCCAGAAAGTATGACTGCCAAGACTGATCTGGTGCTTTTTGTTGCCGGAGATAATTAAAATGTTAAAAGAAAGAGAAGCTTTAGTTGCCATAGTTGGAGAGCCGAATGTCGGCAAATCAACATTGCTGAACAAAATTGTTGAAGCAAGGATTGCTTTGACCTCAGCCGTAGCAGGCACAACCCGCGATCGCTTTTATGCTCCAGCATCCTGGAATGGGGTTGATTTTTCTTTAATTGACACAGCGGGAATAATCTTGGAGCAAAGAGATGAGCTGGAAAAAAACGTTCAGAAGCAGGTTGAGATTGCAATTGCAGAAGCAGATTTAATCATATATATCTTAGACGGTAAAAAACCCGCTGACTCAATTAACAGGAACATCATGCTAAAACTTAGGAAGCAAAAAAAGGATGTTCTTTTGGTCATTAACAAGATTGATTCACCTAAAAAGTTTGCGGAAACAGCAGCAGAATATTCTTTCACTGGTTTTAAAAAGATTTTTCCGGTTTCTGCGGTTTCAGGAATGGGTACTGGTGATTTACTTGATGCAATTACTGAGTCTTTGAAAAGACAAGGTTTCGGAGAAATTGAAAAAGATCCTTCAACAATCTCTGTTGCAATCATAGGCAAACCAAACGTTGGCAAATCTTCTTTGTTTAACAAAATAATCGGGGAAGAAAGGGTTGTGGTCTCAGCAGTTCCTGGAACCACAAGGAATGTTGTTGATACTGATTTAACTTACAAAGGACAAAAGATTAAGTTTTTGGACACTGCTGGATTAAAACGCAAAGAAAAAAACCAGCCACTTCCTGATATTTATGCAGCTTTACAAACAATCCGAGCAATGCGCAAAGCTGATGTCTGCATATTTATGATTGATGCTTCAGAAAGTATTTCCCAACAAGACCAAAGGATTGCCGGAGAAATAGTTGAAGCGTCTAAAGGGTTCATTTTGGTTGCTAACAAAATTGATCTTTTGGCAGAAAAGAAAAAGACTCAACTTTTTCATGAGCTTCCCGATTACTTCCCTTTCTTGTGGTGGGCACCTGCTGTGCCGATTTCTGCAAAAGACGGTTCTGGCATTAAAGATGTCCTAGAATATATTTTAAAGATTGAAGAAAACAGAAAGAAAGAAATAGACAACCAAACCTTAAGTGAGTTCTTTTACTCAAAGCTTAAAATGCGTCAGCCGCAAAGAATTCGCGACGAACGCGTACCCAAAGTATATTCCCTGCACCAGACAGCAACTAACCCTCCGGTATTTTTAATGATGGTTAATGAACCTTCGGCAATCTCCATGCAATTTAGAAAATTCATTCAAAATTCAATTATGAAAGAGCTTAACTTTTGGGGCACCCCGATTATCCTAAAATTGCAAGCCAAAAGGGGCAATCCAAAGTTTAACGAAGAAATGGTAAACTATTAATATATGCAGCTAGTTATTGGTCTAGGAAATCCCGGAAAAGAATACGGAAATAACCGACACAATGTCGGCTTCTTGGCATTGGATCATGTTTTGAAAGACTTGCAAACAATTTCCTGTACTTCAAGTTTTGATGCAAAAATCTGCGAGGTGCATATGCCAAACAAGATCTTTTTTGTCTACCCCCAAACATATATGAACAACTCGGGAAAATCGATTAAACAAATCCTTGACTTTTACAAGCTCTCTCCAAAAGATATTTTAGTTTTACACGATGATGTTGATTTGCCCCTGGGAACAATTAAGTTTAGCGACGATTCGGGTTCAGCAGGACACAATGGCGTTGCTTCAATCATTGATGCTTTAGGAACAAAAGAATTTAGAAGAATTCGTATTGGCGTAGAAAACAGAGAAAACAAAGAACACTTACCAACTGATGCATTTGTCTTACAAAATTTTTCGAAAGAAGAGTTAGAACAAATTCCATTTGAAAACATTAAAGCAAGAGTGCTTTTAGAACTAAGAGAAAAGGTTTAACTCATATACAAACGAAACGGCGCGGATTCTACAAGATGGTTAGTCTTGCAGAACCCGCGCCTTTTGCGTCGTGTTAGATGTCGATGTCAAAGCCCGTGGGGATGCCCAAGGAAGCTTCCCGATCCCACATGCCGTGGTCCGCGGAAATCAGAAGGCTGTCGCGGAACCAGCGGAAGCAGAGGTGGTGATCGCCGGTCACTTCATCATAGTCGTCGAGATAGCGATGCAGCAAAGCGCCGCCACAGCGCATGCCCAGCTCGTGATGCTCACCACGCAGCCGTTCCGGATGCGTGTAAAGCAATGCGAGAATGGCATAGGGATCCAGAGAGAACTCCCAAGCCTCATGTCGCGCCTTGGACGAAACGAGTGAGTGTCCTGCCCAGTTCTTGCCGAACTGAACAGGAAAGACGATGAAGTCGCCCGGCGTGTTGTGCTGCTTGGCGTAGAACAACTGGGCCTTGGTGATCAAGCTCATATGCGCCTCGTCCATCGGGGCGCGGTTATCCACCACAAACCCGAGCATACGCAGGTATTCCGCCATGAGCTGCATGGCCTCGAAGATGTCCTTGGCAATGAGCCAGGGCTTGGGCATTACAGCCCAGAGATCAGCTTGCTGCGGGAAGGCAGTCTTGCGAATGATCTGCTCGACATAGGAGCTGTCGAGGTTGCCGAAGATCTCCTTGAAGGCGTGAATCTGCGTTTCATGACTGCGGAAAGACAAGCTCTCCGGATAGGTGCAGTCCGAAGGAACTGACCAGGCGCTTGGATCTCTCCACTTCAGCGTGCGCTCCTGCTGAGCTGCTGCCCGGATGGCAGCAAGAGCAGCATGAGCAACCTGGTTATCCTTGGAGCCGACGACCAGCTGGCGATCGTGGCGGGTCAAGCCGGCCCGAACCAGCGCATCGTGGAACTCCCATCCTTGCCCGTCATCATGACGGATGTGACGCGTACCACTCGACGGGACTTTGTCCCGGCCCTCAATGTCGGGAATCGACATTTGAAAACCTCCTGCGAGTTTTACCGTGCCTGGCCACGGCGACCTCTCTCTCACACATGTGAGTGAGCAACTTAATATACCACAAAAAGAAAAAAGCGCAAAAGCGCTTTTAATATTTCATACAAGACCCTACTTACGAGTGAAAGGAAGACAACAGACGCTGCCAACCTTTACTTGATAGCTACTCGCAAATAGTAGGAGGGATTCATATCTGTTTTCGCTACTCGCAAATAGGGTGCTGGATGAAATATTTCTAAAGGACTAATCAGTCCTCTAATTTAACATAATAGTCTGGGTTTGTCAACAACTCCTTTATCCCTTTGTTTATTAGGCTTTTCTCTACATTTTGCAGTATACCACAGACACTAACCAAAGCTTAAAATCACACCCTGTTATTCATCTCTGTATTTGACAAGCTTTCAGACATATAGTTAAACTCTTAAAGTAATTGAAGCTTAAAAGCCACTAATATATAGAGCAGATGAAAAAAACCCTAGTTATAGTTGAGTCTCCGACAAAAGCAAAAACAATTTCCCGCTTCCTGGGAAAAGATTTTGATGTTCAGGCATCATTCGGACACGTCCGAGATCTTCCCAAAAGCAAAATGGGTATTGATATTGAAAAAGACTTTGAACCTACATATATAATCCCTGTAAAAGCAAAGAAAGTTGTTAATGAATTAAAAGCTAAGGCAGAAAAAGCTGCTGAAGTGATTCTAGCAACTGATGAGGATCGCGAAGGAGAAGCAATCTCTTGGCATTTAGTAACTGCCTTAAAACTTAACAACAAAGAACCTAAAAGGATTGTCTTTCATGAAATAACTAAAAGCGCGATTGAAGAAGCTGTAGCACATCCGCGTGCTTTAGACATGCATCTCGTTGATGCACAGCAAGCAAGAAGAATTCTGGATCGTTTGGTTGGTTATGAGCTCTCCCCTTTCATCTGGAAAAAGGTGCGTTACGGACTTTCAGCAGGAAGAGTTCAGTCTGTTGCTCTGCGCTTGATTGTTGAAAGAGAAAGAGAAATAGAAAAATTCGTTAAGGAAGAATACTGGAGCATAGATGCTTTGTTTGAAAAAGACAAGGTAACTTTTGGCGCAAAGCTTAATCGCATTGATGGAAAAACTCTGGGCAAGTTTGACATATCTAAAGAACTTTCTGCAAATGAAGTTATTACTGATTTAAAAGAAGCTAAATATTTAGTTACTGGGATAGAAAAAAAAGAAGTCAATAGAAATCCTGCCGCTCCTTTTACAACTTCTACTCTGCAGCAAGAGGCAGCGAGAAAACTTGGCATGTCAGCAAAACAAACCATGGTCATAGCTCAACAGCTCTACGAAGGTCTTGATATTGGTGAAGAGGGTTCTACGGGTTTAATTACATACATGCGTACTGATTCTGTTAATCTTTCTGAGTTTGCCCTAAAACAGGCAGCAGAAGTAATAGAAAACCGTTTTGGCAAAAACTACTACAATGGTCAGGCTCGCAGATACAGCAACAGATCAAAGAATGCTCAGGAAGCACATGAAGCCATTCGCCCAACTGACTTAATGCGCCATCCTGATGAGGTTCGTTCTTTTCTTGATCGCGGACAGCAAAGAATATATGACTTAATCTGGAAAAGAACAGTAGCCAGCCAAATGGCACAAGCGATTTTTGACGCCACTACAGTAGATATTGAAGCCTTGGGAAAATCAGCTAAAAAATATGGTTTCAGAGCAAATGGTCAGGTTTTAAAATTTGAAGGTTTCATAAAAGCATACACTGAAGGGCGAGATGATGAAGAAACAGAAGTTGAGGGTCAGCTGCCTGATCTTTCTAAGGCTGAGGTTTTAAAACTTGCTGAGCTTTTACCAAACCAACACTTTACAGAACCTCCTCCAAGATATACTGATGCAACTTTAATTAAAGCATTGGAAAGCTACGGCATTGGCAGACCTTCAACCTATGCACCAACTCTTTCCACAATCCAGGACCGAGAATATGTTGAAAAGATAGAAAAAAAATACAAACCAACAGAAATTGGTTTTCTCGTTAATGATCTTTTGGTAGAACATTTTCCTGAAGTAATTGATATTGGCTTTACCGCTAAGATGGAAGAAGAACTGGACGACATCGCCGAGGGCAAAATACAGTGGCAGCCAGTTATCAAAGAATTCTATCTTCCTTTCAAAGCGCACCTTGATGTGAAAAATACTGAAGTTGAAAAACAAGTTACAGTCTCTGATGTGCCCTGCCCACACTGCGGTAAACCCATGATCATTAAGTACGGGCGCTTTGGGAAATTCTTAGCTTGTCCTGAGGGTGAAAAAATTACAAAGCCTATGCCAGAAGAGGAAGCGAAGATTAAAGAACTGGAAGAAAAAACAAAAGGTGAACTCTGCCCCATTTGCAGTGGTCCGATGAAAATACAGCGTGGCAGATTTGGTTTTTTCTTAGGCTGTGCAAGATATCCAGAATGCAAAGGGATCAAAAAAATCTTTAACAAGATCGGGTTTAAATGTCCGAGCTGTGGTATTGGTGATGTTGTAGAAAAAAAAGCGCGTGGTCGCGGTCAACCTTTCTATTCCTGTTCAAGATACCCTGATTGTGAATTCATCATCAACAAGAAACCACAGACAGAAGAAGAGCTTAAAATACTCTGGGAAGAACAAAAAGCAAAACCTAAAAAAGCACCAAGAAAAAGATTTGTTAGAAAAAAAAGGGAATAACAAAAAAACCGCAAATTGCGGTTTTTTTAATCATTCTTGATATATA
>JAKCAE010000042.1 GCA_021842385.1 bacterium | reverse complement strand
AAATGGCTCAAAAAATTAATATTAAAACCGTTTAACCTTTTCGTTGCATCTGGAGTACCTATAGTAGTAATAATATAATCCCCTGCTTTTTTAGCAGCATCAAGATAGGCAACATTACCTGTAAGAGCATAGGCGCTCAACAAACCCTCTGCTGTTACACCTGTGATATTTACATAAGTGAGTGTAGTTGGTCCTGTTTGTCCTGTAACTGCCCAATCCCATGAACCATTATCATTTTGTAAAACCAACAATCTGTCAGCAGATGCTTTAATAGATTGATAATAAGCTTTGTTTGTAGCATCCGAAGAAACATTTAGTGTTGCCCCGGTAGCAAATGTTTTGTTTGCGCCAAACATTCCTAAAAACACAAAAGCAACAGCAGCCAAGAATAAAAGAATCTTGGAACTTATGCTGTTCCTCAAAAAAACAATATTCATTTCTTTAAAAGTTAATAATTTTTTAATATCAATTTAATCATATGCCCAGCTTTTTCTACGTCAAGTAAAAAAGTGCTTAACCGGTTGATATCCTGTCGATAAACCAACAAAAAATCCGCTATATAAAGCGGAAATAAAATCTTTCTAAAATATTGATGGAGCCGTTGATCGGAATTGAACCGATGACCTACTCCTTACCATGGAGTTGCTCTACCAACTGAGCTACAACGGCATGAACTTTAAAATATGGTGGGTGGTGAAGGATTTGCACCTTCGAAGCCACAGGGGCAGCTGATTTACAGTCAGCTCCGTTTGACTACTTCGGTAACCACCCATGTATTGTTAATGTTCCAACTGACCCAACTTCTCTTTCAAAGAGTCATCATCCGGATTTTTCTCTAAAGCTGTTTTCAACTTCTGCACTGCTTCTTCTTTTTCTCCCAAAGTCAGCATTGAATCAATCAGTATTAGTAAGTATTGCATATTCCCCGGCTCTAATTCAACTGCTTTCAAAAAGTTTTCTTTCGCAATCTCACTCTTCCCTGCTCCTTGCAAAGACAATCCTAAGTTAACAAACCTAGCTGGAATCAAATCATTTAACTCCAGAGATTTTGTGTAAGCGTCTGCTGCTTCTGAAAAACGTCTCGTTGAAAGCAAGGCATTGCCAAGATATGCAAAATAGTTGTCGTTTTGAGGGTTATGCTTTACTAAAAACTCCAATATCTCAATCGCGTTATCATGCTTCTTCTGCTTAATATATATCTTCATCAAGCCTTCATAAGCGACATATTCTTGAGGATTTTTACGAATAACCTGGATTAAGACTTCCTCGGCTTCCAAAAGCTTTCCTTCTGAAATCAAACGGTCTGCTTTCTTTAAACTACTGTACATCCCAATATTAACCGCAGCGCCTGCTGGTCTAATAAATCGTGCTACCCTGGTTGCAAGAATCTGGCTTTGCTTTAAATCCTTAGCCTCTAGCATAAAGTGCCAAATCTTCTGAAGAACAAAGACTAAACCGTTTTTAAGATTCTGCCAGATTTTTTTAGAAAGCGCTGCTGCTTTTTCTCGGAATGGTACTATATTGTTCTCAGAACCTTCTTGCATTTTTTCTTTTTCAACTACCTCTGGTAATCTGCGCAAAAACAAAATCACCACCCCCAAAACAGCAAGAACAAGTATTAAATTGGCAATCAAGGTGAAAGACAAGAAAGCCTCCCAAGATTAATTTCCCAGATGGAATCTTGAAAATCTGCGAACTAGTATATTTTCTCCAAGCTTAGCCACAGCGTCAGAAATTAAATCCTTGACTTTCTTTTCAGGCTCCTTAACAAAAGGTTGTTCCATAAGGCAGGTTTCTTCGTAGAACTTAGAAAGCTTGCCTTCAATCATTTTATCTATTACAGCATCAGGCTTGCCAGAATCTTTTGCCTGTTCTTTGTAGATTTCTTTTTCTTTTTCAATAACCTCTGAAGGAACATCAGAAATATTTACATACAAAGGATTAGATGCGGCAATATGCAAAGCTAGTTCTTTTGCCAAGCTCTTGAAATCATCAGTGCGGGCTACAAAGTCTGTTTCAGTATTTAATTCCAACAAAACGCCAACCTTGCCGCCTGCATGGATATAGCTTTCAACTATGCCTTCTTTAGCAACACGATCAGCTTTCTTTAAAACCTTTGATTGGCCTTTTTTTCTCAAAATCTCAATTGCTTTTTCTTTGTCGTTGCTTGCTTCATCTAAAGCAGCTTTAACGTCAGCAATTCCTGCGCCTGTTAATTCACGAAGTTCTTTTAATAGTTCCATATTTTTGTTGTTTAATTACTTTTTACGTTTTCAGCAGAAACTGCTGAAGCTTGAGGAACAAAACTCTTTTTACCTTCTAAAATTGCGTCTGCCAAAGCATCGGCAATATATTGAACTGCTTTAATGGCATCATCATTGGAAGGAATTGGGAAATCAATATTGTCTGGATTGCTGTTTGTATCAACCACCCCGATTATCTTAACCTTTGATTTCTGGGCTTCAACTAAAGCAATGTTGTCATAGTTAACATCAAAAACAACAACTGCTTCAGGAAGCTTTCTTAAATCCTTGATTCCTTCAAACAAGGTTTTCATCTTAGTAAGCTCACGGTCAATCATTAAGCGCTCTTTTTTTGTGTAGTTTCTTTCAAGCTCTCCTGTTGCCTTAAGAGTCTCATAGCGCTCCATTTTCTTGATGGTTTTCTGAATGGTTCTAAAGTTAGTAAATGTACCACCTAACCAACGAGTGATGACATATGGCATACCTGCAGCAATTGCTGCGTTCCTAACTGCTTGTTTTGATTGACGCTTTGTTGCAACAAACAAAACAGTTCCGCCTTTAGCTGCAGTTTCTTTTGCAAAAACCATGGCATCTAAAAGCTTAGAGCGTGTTTTTTCCAAATCCATAATATGGATATTGTTACGAACAGCAAAGATGTATGAACGCATCTTTGGATTCCAGCGTGAGGTTTGGTGACCAAAATGAGCACCAGACTTCAACAACTCGGACAATTGAATGTCTTTCATTAAAATCCTTTCTTTCTATCCTTGTTCTTCTATTCCGGCAACCTTGTTTTCACCCTCAAGTTACTTACAAAGCAGGATATATCCGAAATATGCTTAATTAATATCAAAAAGAGTATACCAGAACAAGTTAAAAATATCAAGGAAAACAAAGACCGCTCGCACCTGGATGGTACGAGCGGCTTTGCTTGTAGGAAGATCTAGTTGCTACGGTCGGAACCGCAGGATGAAGCGAAGCGGCTCCTCGGGCCGCTCAGAGTTCTTAAACCACATCCCGGCGTCAATGGGGAACGTCGGCGCAGGTCCGACTCGGTAAATCCCAGCAGCAAAGTGATTCGGATCTTGGAACTGACCCGGATTGGTTACGAACGCATCGCTCGGGGGCGTGCCAGCTTCAAGGTTACCGATAGAACTCATCGTTCCCTTGAAATCAACACCATTAAGCGACGTCACCGAGTTACCGGTGCAGTTCGCAGTCACGTTGCCTTGCCAAGCAACGTTGACGCTGTCGGGCGTCATGTTCGAACACTTCAGCGTCGGTACCACCAGCTTGATCATGACGCTGGTCGAGACGGACGAGCCGTCCTGACCAAGACAGGAGACCTGGATGGTCGCCTGCCGCTTTCCGTTCACAAGCACAGGCATGGTACTGCCCGGGCTATAAACGAGAGCGTCAGCGTTGATCGTTGCCGTGGCCTTCACGGTCTTCGGATCAGCAGTTGCCGGCGTCTCAGAAAACGAGACAACTGAACAACTGGTGATGTTCTGCTTGTTGATCGGCAGCGTGATCGTGCTGTTGAGCACGACTCCGCTGTCGGGAACAGCACTTGCGTCGATTGAGACACCAGGCTTTCCAACGACGTTCACAGCGAGACGGAGCATCGGCTGAGCACCTTCGCCGTTGCCGACAAAGGTGTAAACCGTGGCTTTCGCCGGAGACAGCAACAGCGTAGCGTTCGGTGCCACAGTGACACCGTTGACATACGTCGGGTCGTTGTCAGCACGAACCGTGACGCTAGCGCAGTTCTGGAAATTCAAGACGACCGAAGTCGTCTGCCCAGCGCTGATCGTGACGTTCTCAGCAGGACTGATCGTCCCGCTGCAGACCTTGTTGACGGGGTTGGTCACACCAACTTCCCCGCCGCAAGCCCAAAGAAACAGGCTCGCTGAGAGCAGCAAATAATTCTTCCGCATAAGCCCTCCTCAGGGTTGACGGGTTCTGTTGGCTGCAAAAAACAATGCAGACCAATCGTGTCTGCATTGTAGTATATTATTTAATTTTTGTCAAGTCCTTACGAAATACCCTATATTTTGGGCTATTTTACCTCAATCTTAGCTGGGGTCTGATAGTCTACAATAACTGATTGAGTAGTGTTTGCTGAATTCAAACTAAACGAAACTGACGCACCACTTTTTATGTTAGCCACTATGGGATTACCATTAGAATCAGTTGCGCTCGTTGTAATTTGCGATGAAAAACCTGATAAATTATAGTCTCCACATGGTACAACTTGGTCGCTAAAATCTCCGCCTGGTAGAGAAGTAGGACCACTATTATAATAAGCGAACGACGTATTTGAAGTTACACTAGGCGCATTTCCATAATTAATTCTCCTGTTTATGCTCAACTTACACGTTGGTCCGCTTAACGTCGCTGTTACATCATGCATTAATGCTTGGTTATGATTACTAAAAGCATTCAGATGATATGTTGTTGTGTTTGTCGGATGCGCAACTATAGAACCGCTGTTTGTTCCATTTGCCGTAACATCTGTACCTGAACCAAATTCTCCTCCGCTAAGGATCACAGTTGTACACCACGGAGCGCTCCAGGAGAGTGTGACAGCTGATCCTGCAGAAGAAAAAGTTGCTGGGTTTGCAAAAAATCCACTAATTGAACAATCCAGGTTCTGCCTCATGATAATGGTTGATGTTTGACCATTCCCATAACTAAGAATCCACATATCTCCGTCTTGAACTCCTGAGAGTGTTTTAGTTCCAAAATTCGGCTCACCTTGATTGTAATATGAATACCCCGCTCCCCTGGTTGCTGCCAAAGAAACATTACAGGCGTCTCCTGAGGTAGCCCAAGTAACAGAAGCGTTTCCAAAGGCATCAATATAGTTTGGATCAGGACCAAAAGATGTGAAAGTACATCCAGGGTTTACATTCGGATCAGTAACGGAAATTTGTCTGCTTAAAGATGATGTGCCGCCTCCTCCGTCCGAAATTGTATATGTTGTCGTACCGACTGTTGTCGGTGTATACCCACCAGACTGGCCATTAGGCGCTGACACTGCATATGTATTAGTTCCATCAGAAATATTCAATGAAGTGCAATTTGTAGAAGTCCAACTAAAACTAACGCTTTGTCCGAGATTGATAGTTGTTGTTGATGCGTTAAAACCAGTAATATCACACACTGGCGGAACTTGTGTTAAATAAAAAGTGTAGGAAGCAAAAATCTGTCCATTGTCCCCTATGCCGTTAAGAGAATATGTTTTGGTGTATGGATAATCATAAGTGAAAGGTCCTGCTGTTGCATTCCCGTCAGCTCCAACCAATGTCCCAAAACCTACCTGCTGACCTGGTCCTACTAATTCTAAATATGAACAGCCTGTGCTTGTCCATACAAGAGAACCTGTTTGCCCAGGAGTAAACCCATATGCTGCTGTTAAAACCAAAGGCCAACCTGTTAAGTCAATAACACAATCCCCTTGAGCCTGCGCTTTCTTAACTTGTGCTTGTGGCAAAACCATAGCTAGTGCTGCAATCAACATCCACAAAGCGTTTGCAAAAGAAAGTTTTTTAAACCTTTGCATGATTGACATTAGTTATTTCCCTTTCTCTACATAACTTACAGTTATGTCTAAAGATTTTTTGTCTGCTGTTTTTAAGATCAACACGTTTAAGGTCTTGTCCTTTTTAATCCCGTAAAGGCCCGCTGAAGCAGCTTTGTCTGCGATACTCTCATTAGAAAGGTAATAACCATTCTGCTGCATATACACTTTGTACTTTAAGTAGGTCAAAAGCAAATCCCCTTTAATCGTAAACTGCGTGCTGTATTGGTTTGCTGTTCTTCCATAGTCAATCAAATAGCTTTGAACAATCTTTGGGTCTTTAGCACCCATCAAAAGCTCTTTGGGAAAACCCTCGATGATGGTTCCTGCTGCTGCATCTGTTCTAGGAAAAACCTTAGGCTTATTACTCTGCTTGTACCAGTATGTTAATACTGCTAAAAGTACGATTAATACAATGATCCCCAAAAAACGCATTAATTGCGCGTTTTTACCTGTATATTCCATATGATGATGATGTTTAATTTTATGTTTGTGTCTCACTATTTTTTTCCCTCTAAACTATGCTTGAAATATACACAATAAACCGAAAAACCACAAGCTTGCATTTTTCCACAGATTATGTTATTCTCCTGCAGTATGAAAAACGAGATTCACCCAACATATTACAAAGACGCAAAGTTTTCTTGCGCTTGCGGAAACAGCTTTACCTCAGGTTCCACAAAACCAGAAATCCACGTGGAAATCTGTTCTAATTGCCACCCTTTCTACACTGGCAAACAAAAGCTCGTAGACACCGCTGGTATTGTTGACAGGTTTAAAAAGCGAGCTGCTGTTTCAAGCCAGCTTGCAGCTTCAAAGACTGTCAAAAAACCAAGAAAGACTTCTGCAGAAAAAAAAGCTAAGTAGCTATTTAAAAAGCTCCTTTTTGCCTTGCCCTCAAACGAAAAGTTTGAAGAGCATACAAAGGCAAAGGAGCTTTTTTGTTTGCCCTAAAAACAGGTATACTTAAACCAATGAAAGAATCATACAAAAAACTAGTCAGTGAATACAATCAGCTCTCAGAAAAACTAAGCCAGGCAAATCCAGATGAAATAGCTGGGCTTGGCAAAAAACAATCTGAGCTTTTTCCTGTTGTTGAAAAGATCCAGGAACTTCAAAAAAACGAACATGAACTCCAACAAAACCAAGAACTTGCAGAAGGAAAAGACGAACTGGCTGAAATTGCCAGGGAAGAAATTAAGATAATCACAAAAAGGATTGAGAATTTAGAAAGTGAGATTGAAACTCTGCTTATCCCCTCAGACCCACTGGATGAAAAAAACATCATCGTGGAAATACGAGCAGGCGCAGGTGGAGATGAATCAGCGCTCTTTGCCGCGGAACTTTACAGAATGTACGCAAAATTTTCAGAAAAACAAGGCTGGAAAACACACATCATTTCATCAAGTAAAAACGACATCGGCGGATTCAAAGAAGTGGTCTTTGAAATCATCGGCAAAAAAGTATACAGCAAAATGAAATATGAATCAGGAGTACACCGCGTTCAAAGAGTCCCAGAAACTGAAAAATCAGGCAGGGTGCACACTTCAACAGTTACTGTTGCTGTTTTGCCTGAGTTTGAAGCAGTAGATATCGATATCCCTGCCAAAGACTTAGAAATCACAGCAAATACCTCATCAGGACATGGTGGACAAAGCGTTAACACAACCTACTCTGCCATAAAGATAGTGCATAAACCAACAGGCATTACAGCACAATCGCAAGATGAGCGCTCTCAGGCACAAAACAGAGAAAAGGCCCTGGCAGTCATCAGGTCTCGTGTTGCCGCGTATTACCAGGAACAAAAAGAAAAAGAATACAAAGATAAAAGAAAATCGCAGATTGGTACAGGTGATAGGTCGGAAAAAATACGAACATACAACTTCCCACAAGACAGAATCACAGACCACCGTATCAACCAAAACTTCAACCAAATTAGCATGATTATGGAAGGAAAACTTGAAGATATCATAAACAGCCTCATAGAAGCAGATTTCAAACTAAAAAAAGCAGCTCTCTAAAATGCAAGAGATCTTACTTTCTGAAATATTGAACAAACCTAAAGAATATGTTTTAGCACACCCTGAAACTAAACTCTCACCTGCTCAAAAAAGAAAGCTTAAACAAATGCAAGAACTCCTTCACAAAGGAGTTCCTTTAGCATACGTGCTTAATTATAAATGGTTTTTCAACAACAAAATATCTGTAAACAAAAACGTTTTAATCCCCCGCCCTGAAACAGAAAAGCTCGTTGAATTAGCAATATCCTCTGCTAAACAAAACAAACCCCAAAACATCATTGATATTGGTACAGGTTCTGGCGCCATAATCATTTCCTTAAAAAGAGCCTTAAAAACTAAAGCAAAATTCTTTGCCTCAGACATATCTAAAAAAGCATTGCTACTTGCAAAAACAAATGCCAAGGGATTAAAAATATCATTCAAACAAGGAAGTTTAAGCAAACCGTTTTCTAAATATTTAAAACAACATTCTAATAGGGTTTTAATAACCGCGAATCTGCCTTACCTTAAACCAAAAGAACTTTTAGAAAAAAGCATAGCTTTTGAACCAAGACTGGCCTTGCTTGGAGGAAAAAAAGGAAGTGAGAAAATAGAGCGACTACTTAAAGAGCTTGCAAAGCTTAATTTAAAAGACTCTCTAATTTTCTTAGAGGTCAATTACGACCAGGCAAAAAAACTTTCTGAGACCATTAAAAAACTGATACCTAAAGCTAAAACAACAATCCACAAAGATCTTGCTTCCTGGGATCGAATTGTTGAGATAAAGATAAAATAAAGAGAGTTTTTGATATATAGACAATTTCATAGTAATATTTAACTAACCCGGAGCTTGGGTTAGTTGTTTGCTACGCAGGCACAAAGAAACCCGCCACATACCACTGACCGTGGTATGAAGTAGCTTGAGATAGCATCTTAGGTGAATGGCGAACGACTTTGCTAGATCTGCGTAAGCACTGGCCCATCCTTCGCAGTAAACAGCAGGGAGGATGAACCCAGCAGCGAGCATTGAGGGCTTGTCAAAGCCTCTGCAAAGACCTGCTGGTTGCCAAGCACAGCGCCAGGGGCGAGCGCAAGACGCTGTGTAAAGCAAGGACGTCGGTTCTGCCCGGCGTCCTTTGCATGAGATAATAAAAAACCGGCACTAGGCCGGTTTTAAAGTTATTCTTTTTCAGGTTTTTCTTCAGAAACTTCCGCAGGTTTTTCTTCAGCTGCTCCTTCAACCTTGCTGACATCTTCAACAACTGGCGCTGAAAGTTCTGCTTCAACTTCTCTCGGAGGAGAAACTTTAACAACAACTTCGTTCTTGTCTGTTAAGATCTCAACCTTTTTGTCTACTTTCAAATCGCTAACATGCACTGCGTCTTCAAATGTGTTCAAAACAGAAATATCAACAACAATGTTATGTGGCAAATCTACTGGCAAACATTCAACTTCAACTTCATCTAAAACTGTAACTAAAATTCCGCCATTTTCTTTAACAGCCTTAGAGACTCCGGTAAACTCCAAAGCAACTGTTGCTTTAAGTTTTTCCGTCATGCTTACTTCGTAAAAATCTGCGTGCTCAAACTTACCTGTTAGGTAATGCCTTTGGGTGTCATGGATAATGACATTTTTGCTTTGTCCATCAATAACCAAATTAACCAAAGTAGATTCTCCGGCTTTTCTAAAAACCTTTTCAAAAGCGCTCAACAAAACCGCCAAATGTTCTGTCTTCTTGTTATGTCCGTAAACTACAGCTGGTATAAAGCCCTGTTTTCTAAGCTTCTCAACAGGAGTTTCCGGTCTGACTTGCGCCTGTAACTCAATTTTTTCCATACGAATATATTTTAGGGGTATATAAATATTACTGTGATATTCTAACAGCTATCACTGAAATTTACAAGACCTCTGTATTGGCAGACCATCCCCCGCTATTTTTCCAAGGCTTTAACAAAGTTACCGTCAAATTTCTTCAGAAAACGGTGGATATCTAAAACATCATTGCTTGAAATTGGTTGTTTCTGAGAAAACTTCTTAGTATCATGACTGGTTAAGTCTGTAATCATACCAACTGAAAAAATCTCACCACCATTAATGGAAATACCAAAAACAACAGAACTTTTGCACTGCGCGCAGTCTGAATGCACTAAAAGTGTTGCTTGGTTATTTTCTTCCTGTTTAGTATCAATGATTTTTGTCCTGTCCAAATTATACTTGTAGCCACAAACAGGGCATTTCAAGGCAAAAGAGAGCCATTCAATAACCTTCTGAAAATCTATTTTTTTCATCAAAGTCTTCTCCTTGCCTAAATTGTATCAAATTAATCAAAAAGAACAAAAAACTATAACCTTAAACCCTTGGCATTAATTGCCACAGACTCGGCAATACCTAAAGAAATAGCTACAGTCATCAAAGAACTGCCGCCATATGATAATAGCGGTAAAGGAATTCCTGTCACAGGTAAAATACCCATGTTCATACCAATGTTAATAACTACCTGACCAAAAATCATAAAGAAAATACCAATAGCAACAAAACGCGAAAGATCATCCCTGCTAATGCGATAAAT
>JAKCAE010000017.1 GCA_021842385.1 bacterium | reverse complement strand
AAATTTATGTACTTATATTTTAACAATCAGGCTCCAAAATTGGAAGATGTAATTGCTCAAAAAGTTGTGAATAAGCCTAGAAACATGGAATATGAAACAAAATTATTTTTAAGAAACATTTTTGCAACTAAAAAAATCTAAAAATTATTACAATATCAAGATTGTTTGTAATACTAAAAATATAAATCGCTCAATGTTTACATGAAGAAATTGTTTAGAAAAAAATACTACGTACGAAGACTAAAATATAACTTTACGAATTTTTTGCTTTGTTTTGTAAAGCAACTTAGGGGATAACTTGTGATCATTGGTTACAAACTATTGACGAACGACAGTTAAATGTAATATTATACATATGATATTTAAGCCGAATTTGCACAGAAGCAAAAAATGCGGCGAAATAAAGACAAAATTAACCACAAAAGGAGTTCATAAAAGCTATGTCCCAGGTTTTAAGCCAGAAAACCCTCAAGCTGCTTGAAAAGATACGCGAGCAGGGCAAAATTAACGTTTATTCGTTTATCAAGCAATTCTACCGCCATGAGTCATACCGCAAGATTTACACTCATATTTACCAATTAGAAAAACGCGGTTATCTAGAAAAATACAAGCTCAAAGACTTGGAATATTTAAGAGCATCAGACAAAGGAATTGCTTCCTTAGATACCTTTAAAAGAGAGCGTGATGGTAAATGGAAAATGATAATCTTTGACATTCCTGAAAACAAAAGAGCTGTCAGAGATTACTTAAGAACTAAATTAAAACAGCTTGGGTTCAAGCGCTGGCAAAACAGTATTTGGATCACCCCCTATCGCCTGCCTGCTGATGTGGTTTTAGAACTTAAAGAATTGAGCAAAAGATATTTTGTCAGATTAATAACTGTAGAGCACATAAACAACGAGAGCGGACTAAAAGAACTTTTCTAAAGATACAAAGCATTAAACCCGGATAACCTCCGGGTTTAATTTTTTATTAATCAATATTTAATCTTTTTGGAGTATCTATTAGTGTGGGGGTAGCAGGAGCCGAGGTTCAGCTTGTCACCTAACCTCGATGGGTTCAACTCCCATTACCTCCACCAATTGACAGCCGAAGAAAAAAATATTAATCTTGTATTGACAAGCTGGACTTCGGAAGTCGTAAAGCCCCACACCCGTGGGGCTTTAATTTGTTTGACACTCCCCTTTTAAGAGCTGTACAGAATCAAAAAAAATTCTAATTACATACAGTCGTAAAACCCAGATACTTCCGGGTTTAATTTTTATTAATCAATATTTAATCTTTTCGGAGTATTAACTATGCGTGGGGATAGCAGGTTAGCGGGAAGCAAGATTTACCACCTAGCACCCGTGGGTTCAAGTCCCATTATCTCCACCAATTGACATGCAGGACAAAAATTAATATCCTGATATTGGTAAATCTTGCTGTCCGCATTCTTAAAGCTCCACATTTGTGGGGCTTTAATTTATTCTAAACTTATACACTCTCCTATTACATTGACTTCTCAAACAGAAATTAATATCCTGGTATTGGTAAGCCTGACAATCATCCTGCCTAAAAAGATCTGCTAATTAGCAGGTCTTCTATTTGTTTGACAATCCCCTTTTGGAGGGTTAGTATAGATACACTAGTTTCTTTGAAAAATCATTTGGGAACACCGGTGAAATTCCGGGACTGTGCCGCAACTGTAATTCGCATAAAAGCGATAAGTCAGATACCAAACCAATTAATTTTCCCGAGCAGGAAAATAGTTAGACCAAACACCTACTATGTTCCCCTCTGAGGGTGTTTTTTAATTCTCAAGACACAAAAATGAGCTTAGAACTAAATGTCATAAATCAAAACGAAGACTTCCAAGGATGCGGTCCTGACTGTGATCATTTTGATCATTGTGGCAGAACAATTGAAGACCATCTAAAAAACTTGGGCATTGAAATCCCTCAATTTCAAGAAACAGAACCTGATCAACGAGACACAGAAGAACCAGCTCAACCAGAAACAACTACCCCAGAACAAGATGCAGAGACTGCCCAAAACATATCAAGCCAAAAAGCAGCCTTGTTAGAAACACACTCTTTCAGCAGAGAACATGCCACTTTAAAATTCTTTAAAAATCCAAATGGAGAAATAGACTTAAGAGACGGCGAAGGACAGGGTTTGTTAGAGACTTTCAAAGATACAGAAGCAACAACACCTGGTTCAATCAGCCGTGATGAATACAAGGGATATATAGAGCAGCTATACACTCAAAAATATGTTCAAATCCCCTGCCCAAATGAAAAGGGTGATTTAATATTTGTTACAGAACTTTCTTTGGACGCAGAAGGAAACGTTACCCAAACAGAATACAAATTAAAAGAACAAGAAGATCCTACAGAAACAACAGACCCAGAAAATCAAATAATTGATGATGAGTACGAAATAGCGACTGTGGATAAATCTCCTGCATTAGCAGATATTGAATCAAAACCAACAATGGAAGTCTTAGATACTCCTGCTGCTCAAAAAATATCTACAGAAACCGGTATTACACTAGCCATACAAACCGCAAAAACCACAACAAAACCAGAAACTCCTTCCCTCTTCCAGCAAGGTATAAAGATTTTTAAAACAGAAGTTAAACACCTTGCTCTGAAAACTCTTGCAAAAAAAGAGCCTGCAAAGACCCAAGACATAATCGCAGACAAAGATGCCTTTGCCAAACCAACTGAGATAGAACAAGATATAGCACAACCAAAAATGCAGCAAACCGAAAAAATTATACTTCCTGATAAGTCTTCAATTGATGAATTAAAAGCACAATCTGAAAACAAAGGAGCAATTACAATATCTCAAAAAGATTTTGAAAAACAGACACAACCAGGATCAGAAGCTGTTGACGAAAGCACAGAAACACAGCAAAGCATTGATCAAAGCCCTCCTCTAACAACAGAAGAAGCTCCAAAAATGGAGACAAAAGATCAAAGCCAACAAGTCCAAGAACCAGTGGTTAAAAAAACAGGTGAAATTGTTTTAACAGGGATAAGCATAGCAGCTCCTGAAACATCAGCTCCTAAAGAAAAAACTACCGAGCAAGAAGCAGGACAAACCGCAAACCCATCTTCAACCCTAACAATTCTTCAAAAAGTAGAGAAACTAAAAGCTTCTGTAAAACCAGAAGATAGTAAAACAACAAAAATAACTCCTGACCAGCCAACTCCTGAGACTCCAAACATGGAAATATCAAAGACAGGAGAAACTACAATTCAACATCAAATCCGAAGAATTGTCCAGAAAACAATTAAACCAGAAGCTGTCGCAGCTAAACCACAAACTAGACAATCAGAGATTACAGCAGGGAATGGTCTTGAAACTCTGCTTCAAAGAGCAGCAGCAATACTTGAACAAACAGAAAAAACCCAAAAAGCAAACCTACAGGAAAACAGCACCCCAGAAAAACCAGCTTTAAAAACTAGAACTAAAATTGCAGAAAAGAAGCAACAAGAAATAATAAGCAGCAAAGGCAAAAGAGAGCAAAGAGAAAAAGTTTTGAGCGCAACCAGTATGGAGAAACTAAGAACTAAGCCAGGTCTGGCAAAAGAAAAAGAACGTTTAAGCCAGGAAGTTCAAACTGCTTTAGATGAAATAAAGAGGGTCTGGGAATTGCGCAGGGCATATGAACAACTTTCAGGAAACAAAACTTCAAGATACTCCCCGCCTCAAAATGACGTGTCTAATTTACTAGTAACATTAACTCAAGAACTAGAACAAATCGCCGCCTAATTTAAATGATCTACTACGACCTAAAAACCGAGAGCAAAAGAAAAACCATTGGCAATGTCATTGCCCGTGATACTGAATTGCGTCGTATTGCCAGAACCTTAAAAAGACAATACAACAACAATTGTTTAATAACAGGTGCAAGCGGCACAGGAAAAACGGCTCTCTTAGAAGGCTTTGCCTATCAAGTATCCAAAGGTTTGATCACTGGTTTTGAAAAAACTATTCTTGCAAAACTTGATAGCAACAACTTAAAGAAATACCTTAATGCTGCTAATACTTCTGAGACAGAGAGTTTTTTAAACGGTGCTTTTAAAAGTCTACCTAAAGATACAGTCATCTTCATTGATGATTTTGATAGCATTCTTCCGGAAAACAAGACTCTGGAATTAAACCAGATATTTGAAGCATTCACGGAAAGAAATGATTTGCGTCTGTGTATTAGTCTTAATGAAGGTAAGTATCAGAAGATCTTGCAGACAAATACTGCTTTTTTCCAAAACTTTGAGGAAATCTCTTTGAAAGAAAACGACTCTAAAGAAACTCTTTTAATACTGCAGGCGCTCTCCCCTGCTTTTGAGAAAGAATATCAGATCAAAATACAAAAAGATGCTTTGTCTGCTGTGGTTGGACTTTCAAAAAAAGTTGTCAGTGAGAAAAAATCTCCGCTGCATGCAATCCACATGCTGGATGAAGCCTTAGCCTTTGCTAAAATATCCGGAAATTCAAAAGAGCTAAGCAAAGAACATGTTTCTGAAGTCTTTGCTGAAAAAACAGGCATTCCCAGTGCATCTTTAAATACTGAAGACAGCAAACTCTTAAAAACCTTGGAAGCAGAGCTTACAAAGGGAATCATAGGCCAGGAAAACGCTGTAAAAACCGTTGCTGACATTGTCAGAAGAGGACGCATGGGTTTGCGCAACCCAAACCGTCCAACTGGTTCTTTCCTCTTCTTGGGTCCATCTGGTGTTGGTAAAACAGAGACCTGCAAAGTATTAGCCAAAACTGTCTATGGTTCAGAACGCTCCTTCACACGAATTGATATGTCTGAGTTTGGAGAGCAACACACAGTGCAAAGATTAATTGGAGCACCACCTGGATACATCGGTTTTGAAACAGGTGGTCAATTAACAAATGCCATTTCCGAACAACCCTACTCTTTAATCCTGCTTGATGAAATTGAAAAGGCTCATCCTAAAATCTTTGATATTTTTCTGCAAGTCTTTGATGACGGCAGGCTAACAGACGGCCAAGGAAAAACAGTCAACTTCACAAATTCAATTGTCATTGCCACCTCTAACTTAGGGATAGAGGAAATAGTTCAGGCTTTCAAAAAAAACATTGATGTCTCCTCCCCTGCTTTCATGGAAAAAACCTTAATGCCAATCTTGATGAAACACTTCAGAACAGAATTTTTAAACCGCTTTGATGCAATCGTGGTTTTCAATCCATTAAACATTGAAAAATTGGTTGAGATTGCGCAGTTGGAAATTAAGAAGATCGAAGAAAGAGTCAAAGAACACCACATCCGTTTTAACATTGACCCTAAAGTTCTTAAAGAAAAGATTCAAAGCATTAATGACTTGCGCTTTGGCGCGCGTCCAGTTAAGCGTTTTGTTGAACAAACTTGTGAAAGTTTGATTGCAATGAAACTATTAGAATAGCATGGGATTAGAAGAACACTTAAAAGAACCTGAGCAAAAGCAGGAAAATACAGAACAACACGTTGATCCAAATCCAACGCTTTTTGACGCGGAAAAATACAGAAGACTCGTTAAAATACGCTTAGAAAAACTTGAAAGTATTAAACCCTTTATCCCCCTTAAAACATACAACCTAATTGCTGAGAAATTAAACCTTGAGAGCCAGGCTTTGAAAAAAACCATCACAGCAAAAGAACAGCAAGCGCATATTCAAAACCAGGAACAAAGCCTGCCTAAAGCCTTTTTTGAACTACACTTAATGAAACCTAGAAGCATTAGAATTGATTAATATATGCAAAACAAGCAAACCTACGAAGTTGAATTAGGCAAAACAAAACACCGAGAAACTACCAGGGTTGTTGGTATTAAAAAAGCCGATCGTTTCAGACATATGTACATGATTGGAAAAACCGGAACCGGCAAAACAACCCTCTATTTAAATATGGCTTTGCAGGATATTAAAGCTGGGCGCGGTGTTTGTTTTGTTGATCCGCACGGCGAAGCAATTGATGCAATCCTGCAACAAATACCAAAAAACAGGATTGATGACGTAGTATTGTTTGATCCTTCAAACACCGATTTTCCTGTTGGCTTAAATCTTTTAGAATGGAAAGACGAATCTGACAAAGACTTCTTAGTTTCAGAAGCAATCCAAATCTTCTACAAAATCTTTGATCCGGAGCAAACCGGAGTCATTGGTCCGCAGTTTGAACACTGGATGCGCAATGCTGCTTTAACTGTCATGGCAGATCCTGAGGGCGGAACGCTTTTGGAAATTCCGCGTTTATTTGTAGACAAAAGTTTTGAAATGCATAAACGAAAATTCTTAAAAGACCCTGTTGTTTCCGAGTTCTGGGAAAAACAAATGGCTAAAACAGCTGAGTTCCACAGATCTGAAATGTTAAACTACTTCACTTCAAAGTTTGGCAGATTCATGACCAACTCTATGATGAAAAACATTATTGGTCAAAAGAAGAGCTCTTTTAATATCCAGGAAATCATTGACGGAGAAAAAATATTGTTAATCAATCTTTCTAAAGGAAAGATTGGAGAGATAAACGCGCAAATGCTGGGGTTGATATTAATGACTAAGTTGCAGTTAGCAATTCTAAAAAGAGCACATATTCCAGAAGAAAAACGACATCCTTTCTATCTCTATGTAGATGAGTTTCAGAACCTTTTGACTGATGCTTTCATTTCCATGCTTTCTGAATCAAGGAAATATGGTTTAAGCGTGCATTTAACAAACCAATATATTGCCCAACTTCCGGAAAGCATTAGAAACGCAATCTTGGGAAATATCGGCACACTAATAACCTTTCAGATTGGGGCACAAGATGCTGATTTCCTCAAAAAAGAAATGCAGCCCCTAGATGAAAACGATCTGCAAAACGTGCCTTTGCGTGAATTCTATATACGAACAACAATAGAAGGAACGCCATACCCCCCTTTCATGGCAAAAGGAAATCCACCGCCTGAAAAAAATAATTCCGAAAATTTTTCTGAAGTCATAAAAACTTTATCTGAGTTAAGATACGGACAAATCGTTGTTTAGATTAAAAATATATTAAATATTTTGACTGAGCAAAAGATCTTCTTTTAATATACAAGTATGAAGATTTTGCTCATTGAAGATGAGCCGGCAATTGCAAAGATTGTTTCTTCTGCACTTCGTTACGAAAGAATGAGCGTGGATATAGCGAGATGCGGCAAAGCAGGACTGCGGCTGGCTGTTGCTAATAAATACGATTTAATCATTTTAGACTACAGATTACCGGATAAAAACGGAGATGAAGTCTGCACGCAATTGCGCAGTGCTAATTTTGATCTGCCCATCATAATTCTTTCAGCAATATTTGATTCAGAAAACAAAGTGAAGATGCTGGACTTAGGCGCTGATGACTATATCACCAAACCCTTTGAATTAACCGAACTTCTTGCAAGAATCAGAGCAGCTTTAAGAAAACATAAAATAGAGTTTGGCACTATTCTTTCATATGATGATCTACGTATGGATTTGAAAAAACACTCTGTGGAAAGACAGGGTAACAAAATTAAACTTCGCGACAAAGAAATACGCATCTTAGAATATATGATGCGTCATGCAGAGCAAGTTTTAACTAGAGAAATGATTTTAAGCTATGCCTGGGGACCAAACACTGAAAGATTCACGAATGTCGTTGATGTACACGTGCACCACCTAAGAGACAAGGTGGATAAACCCTTTGGGATTCCAATGATTCAGACAGTTAATAATGTCGGATACAAGCTGAGTAAATAGCTAAGCTGGTATGGTTTTGGTGTAATGCCAAGTAAGAGTTTCTAAAACTTTTTGGATATTTTGACTTCCTTTAGAAATTTTCATGGTGATAAAGCCGGGATAGGTTTTTATGATAACCCAATATTCTGAAGGGTTTTCAAAAGTTAAGATATCAGAAAAAGGGCTTTGAAAGTTTGAAGGATTTAGATTTAAAATGTTTGCTGCAATTTTGCAATCACTGCAGTTGCTTAATATTTTGTAATGATTCTCCCAAATGTCTTGAGAGGAGGCAAAACCAGCCCCGTCGTTGTTAAAAAACAACACTTGGGATTCTTTACCTGTTTCTAAATCAACAAGTTTTAAGGTATTTTCAGCTGTTTTGGAAAGAGAAACTTTCTTAACATCATAATCTAATGTATATGAAACGTCAGTGAAATACCCTTCAAAACCGCTGTGCCAGGTTCCTGAATATGTTTGAATATTCTGGCTCTTTAAACACCCTGCTGCTAAGAAAAGAAGCAAGGTTAGTAGTATCTTCTTCATGGGTCTCCTTTCAATTATGTTAACACTCGGGTATAATTAAGACAATAATATGAAGTTGAAAGAACTGCCGCTTAAGATAACTGAATGGGTTGGGTCAACTAAATCCCTGCTGCTACACACAGCTCTTTTTGTTTTTATATTTTCATTAAGATTCTTAAACGTTTCTTTTAACGATATTCTTTTAATTTTAACTACAGCTGTTTCTTTGGAAGCAATATATCTTTCAATCCTCATCCAAATGACAGTAAACAGAAATACCCAAAGCTTGGTTGCTGTTGAAGAAGATATTGATGAAATCCAGGAAGATGTTGAAAAACTTGAAAAAGATGTTGATGAGATTCAAGAGGATGTTGGAGAAATCCAAGAAGAAGATCAAGCAGATACAATCTATGAAAGAAAAAATGCAGAATTGCTTTTAAATATTGAATCGACGATGAAACAACTGACTAAAGATATTGAAGCTTTAAAGAATCAAAAAAAGTAAGCTCTAAGCTTACTTTTTAAATTAGTCCTGGAATGATTAAGTAGTAATATATTAATGATAATAGAAGCCAATACAACGAAAAGCGCAAACTGATAATACCTTTGAAATTAAACCTTTCACTTGAATAGTCCCACAAACGGGCTTTTTTTATAACGAGATATGTGTAACCAATAACAAATTCAATCCCCGTGGTTAATATTAGGATCAGCAGGATTTTAATAGCAAGGTTTGTTTTCAAGAGATATATGAAATAAAGACCAACAGCAGAAAGAGCATATATCTGAGTATTAATCAGCAAGGGCTTTACATGCTTTTTTGCAACAAAAGACCTGTAGCCCCACTCCAAAACCCAGCCTATGGCAAATCCTATTATATAACTAAGGATAATTTGGTTAATCACGAGTAAATACTGTAGAAATTAAGAAATTGATATGCGAAGCTCAGAATTCAGCGCAACTGCTACTCTTTTTAAAAACTTGACCGACGGATTTAAAGTTCCTTGCTCTAAACGAGAAATTACTGGCTGCTTAGTTCCGAGCTTTTTAGCAAGCTGCTGTTGGGTTAGACCTCGCTTAATACGCTTTTCTATGATCATTCTGACAACAGTAAATTCAGGACCTAAGTCATCATAGGCTTTCTTTATGGCTTTATCTGTTAACAATTGTTTTTTGAAGTCTTTGTAATTTGTCATAAATTTAATATAACTTATATGATATATTATGTCAAACGCCTTAATTTCAAAATAGCTGCTTCTAATTCCCTTTTTGGTATTCTCTGTGATTTCTTCACGAATCCATGAAGTAAATATGCACTACCTTTATGGAAACAATAAAAAATCCGTATCTCTTGTTCACCCCTAATCCTCAGCTCGAATAAGCTTTGAGCAACTTTTTTACTATGAGGCATGTTCAATCTATGTCCGAATTCCACAAGAAGATTTATAGTTCTTAATACTTTTGCTACACTGTGTTCATCTAGAGAAGAAACAAACTGCTTAACCTCTGTGTCCAGATATATCTGCATAAAAAATACCCTGCTCGTTGTTAATAACAAGTTTATAAACTTACTATACTCTAAAGTCAATAAGAAAATAATAAAAAAGACACCAATACTTAAAAAAGTAAGCTTAGAGCTTACTTTTTAAATAAACGCCTAAAACTTTATTTACATTCCTAAAAACTGCAGGAGTTTGTGTACTAAAAACGCTGGCCAAACAATTGCCTTAAGCACACCAAGCAAGCCATCCACAAAAGAGGTTGCGTTTTGGATATAATACACAGCTGCCCCTATTAACCCCAAACCATAGACAGCGTTTGATGCATGATCTTTACGCATATATTTTATTTTAATTAGCTATATTTTAACAAAAAAAAGGCACCTCTGGCTAGTTGCTTAAAAAATCATAATTACTTTATACTTTTTGCATAAAGTTTTTTGTTCATTGTGTTAATATTGCATCATGCAAATATATCATACAAACACTAAAAAAATCTCTGGAACTAAATATACCGAAGTATACCCAAAAGCGCACATGCTTTTTAAGGAGCTAAAACGAAAAACCAAAAGAAGACCTCATCTTCGTTCTGCATATTTCAAAAAAGATAAAATTTTTCTTGATTATTTTTGGGAACATCTTCATCAAAAAAATTCCCGTGACAGGGTTAGACGCTTAAAGCTCTATGCTTGCGCGCTGGAGCTGATAAAAAATTCAAAAAATGAACCTGTGACTAAAGAAAATCCCAATAAAAAGTCGGAAGTACTGCACAGATTTTCGGGTATGACTCCTGAAAGAGAACTATTTTTCGTTCAAATAAATGAAGATAAGAAAACAAATCAAAAATTTTTATTATCTGTATTTCCGTCAGAATAAAAAAAGACCTTCCGCAAGTGTGGTGTATAAACCACGGCCGAGGGCCTTTTTCTATCTAAATAATAGAGCCTCTGTTTAGTTTTGTCAATATTTTCAAAAATCACAACAAACCCAAATACCAGCTTTTTCTAATGTGTTATAAATTATTTGGTGTTTAAAGCCACTATAAGCAAAACTATTATTCCAAGAGCTAACCAGCCGATAGTATAAAGAAACAACTGAACAGCTTCTCTCTTTGCACCATCAAGATACATAAGCACTGGTTTACCAAGCACCAAACCTCCTGTGATGGCAGCAGAGGTAACGAAAAGCAGTAAAAAAACTATTGGTGCAAATATATTGTTAATCTGACCAAACATTTTTTCACCA
>JAKCAE010000045.1 GCA_021842385.1 bacterium | reverse complement strand
AGGAACGTCAACGCAAATAATAAGGTTGAATTGCGTGACATCGCTTGAGAAAGAAACATCTTCCGGAGAAAAAACTCCTTCTTTAGGTTTCAAATATATATTTACATTTTCAGGAAGCAGATCATAGCTCAACTCATCCAGTTTGGCGTTGTTAGTTTTAACTGAAATAATGAAGCTTTTCGGGAAAAGTATCTCGTGATGAATCTCTTCAATACCTGGTAGGAAGGAAAGGTTGCCAAAATCTTTTTCTTCACAATATATCTCTACATCTTTATTTAATTTGCGCAAAAAAGCAGCCAGAGCAAGGCTGCCTCCCAGCGTGTCTCCATTTGGGTGTTTTGGCAAAGCGATCAAAATCCTCTGGGATTTGCCGATTAATTCAAAAAGTTTTTCCTGGTCAGATCTTTGCATAGCTCGTAAATATACAGCAAAAAGGCACTTTTCGCAATACCCTTAGTTTCCTGATAAAATTAGGGTATGATCCTGTATATCAAAAGCTTAAAAGAACTCCAAAAGCTTGCTTCAGCAATAGCTAAAACCTTAAAAGGCGGTGAAATCCTTGCCCTATCAGGAAATCTGGGAGCAGGAAAAACTACTTTTACAAAACTTTTACTTAAAGAACTGGGTATTAAAAGCAGGATTGTCAGTCCAACCTTTGTCTTAATGGTTCCCTACTCCTCAAAAGGAAAAACCTACTACCACCTTGATCTTTACAGGACATCTTCCTTTAACGAAGTTAGTGCTTTGGGAATAGAAGATCTTTGGGGTACGAAAGAGAACATTTTTGTGATTGAATGGGCAGAAAGAATAAAAAAACATTTGCCTAAAAAAACTATTTCCTTTAGGTTTGAAGTGTCTCCTTTTAAAAATAGTGAGAGAAAAATAATAATAAAAAATGCGCCAAAGAAATTTAAAATATAGTCTCGCTGGTATAACTATCTTTGTATCCTTAATACTCTCTGCCAAGGCGAGCGCTTTTACTCTGACTGCTGGAGATCAAGAATTTAATATTCCTTCAGAGACTCTAAAGGTTTGGAACAAACCAACAAGCAGCAGCCTAAAATATATTTCCTTAGAGCCAGAAAAAAATGCTGATTCTTTTCTTTTAACAGAACTGGGCTTAAGAAACAAGGCTAAAATTGAGTCTGAAACTTTAAATTACAACCTCGCTGCAATATATTCCTCGCTCAAAGATTTTTCCTCTGATATTAACGGAGAGCCGGAAGACGCACACTTTAAAGCAGAAAACGGTCTGGTTACTGAATTTAATCCTGGAAAAAACGGGCAAGACTTGGATATTAAATCTTCTATTGATCAAATTATTTCTGATCTTGATGCTGCCAAAAAACAAAGCAGCCTTGTTGTTAATGAAACCGAAAACAAGATAAAGCTTGCACAAACTAATGACATGGGTATTAATGAATTGATTGCATATGGTGAATCAAATTACTCTGGTTCTCCTACTAACAGAATCTTTAATATCAAAGTTGGGGTGAATAAAGAAAAAGGAACCATTTTAGCCCCGGGAGAAACTTTTTCCTTTAATAAATATCTTGGACCTGTTGATGGTGAACACGGATTTTTGCCTGAATTAGTCATAAAAAAAGAAGGGACTGTCCCTGAATTTGGTGGTGGTTTGTGTCAGGTTTCCTCAACTGTTTTCAGGGCTGCGATGAAAGCAGGTTTCCCTGTAACTGAGAGAAGAAACCACTCTTATGCAGTGCAGTATTATGCGCCCCAAGGTACAGATGCAACAATCTATCCTGGTGTTCAAGACTTAAAATTTGTTAATGATTCACCGGCACATATCTTGATCTGGCCTGTCTTAGAAAAGGGTAATCATCTTCGCTTCTATATATACGGCACAAAAGACCAACGCAAGATAGAATTCGAAAATCCCTACACCTATGACAAACAGCCTGATGGATCTATGAAAGCAGTCTGGGGTAGGACTGTAACTATGCCAGATGGTACAATAAAGAAACAGGTATTTAAGAGTACATACCAATCACCCGCTTTGTTTCATAAAACATTGGAATTACCTGGATCGGGAACTCCCGTTGAAAACCAACCATCTCCAACGCAAGTTAACAATGAACCAACGCCAACTTTAGAACACTAATATGATTTCATCATCCAAACAAAGTAAAGAAGAAAAGCAAGAAGAACAAATCCTCTCACCTCTTGAAAAAGATACTACTTTAGATATGCAACTTCGCCCTAAAGAACTTACTGATTATATAGGGCAGGAAAAAGTAAAGGACAACTTAAAGGTTATGATCGAGGCTGCAAAAAAAAGGGGTGAAAATCTGGAACACACTTTATTCTATGGGCCGCCCGGACTTGGTAAAACAACCCTTGCTCACATCCTTTCAAATGAAATGGGTGTAAATATAAAAATAACTTCTGGACCATCTATAGAAAGGGGCGGTGATTTAGCTAGTATCCTAAGTAATCTTTCTGAAAATGACATTCTTTTTATTGACGAAATTCATCGCTTGAACAAAAATGTTGAAGAAATACTCTACCCGGCTATGGAAGAATTTGCGCTAGATTTGATTTTAGGAAAAGGCCCAGGGGCTCGTTCTATGCGTTTGTCTTTACCGAAATTTACGATAGTTGGTGCAACAACGCGTATGGGTTTAATCTCAGCGCCATTAAGAGATCGTTTCGGTATGGTTCAACGCCTTGACTTCTACGAACAAGAGGAGGTCGAAAAAATATTGCAAAGAAGCGCGCGCTTACTTAACTTAGAATATGATAAAGAAGCTATCACTGAACTTGCCAAGCGCTCACGTTTTACACCGCGCATTGCTAATAGGCTCTTAAAACGCGTACGTGATTTTGCAGAGGTACATGGCAATGGTAAAATTAACGCAGAAACAGCCAAAAGAGCTTTAGAGATGCTACAGATTGATGAAATGGGTCTTGATCGCAATGATTTGAGAATCCTAGAGGCTTTAATAGAAAAATTTGGTGGTGGGCCGGTTGGTTTAAAAAGCTTGGCTATGTCCACCTCTGAAGAAGAAGATACGGTCACTGATGTCTATGAACCATATCTGTTGCGCTTAGGCTTTATTAAAAGAACACCAAAAGGACGTGAAGCAACTGATTTAGCCTACAAACATCTTGGGAAAACTAACAAGACTAATACTCTACTTTAATGCAAGATTTCAACACATTTAATCCAAGCAACCTAACCCAAACCATTGTTGGTTTTATCTTTTATTCAGTTGTGGTGTTAATAACTTTCTTTGGTTTTTCAACTGTCTTTGTCTTAATTAAAAACGGCAGATCACGAGCTTTAAGCTTCGCGGTTGCTGTTCTATACTTAGTTTTCTTTTTAACGATTGCCGCTCAAGGCGTCGGTATCTTAAACAGTATTTAATTATATGAATATAAAGAAGCTATTCCCGGGGCAAGAAGAAGATGAGGTTATTGTTTTAGTTGTTCGCGAACATTGGTTTTTTATGCTTACCAGGGTTTTAGCTTGGCTTATCTTTGTGTTGGTTTTATTCCTATTTGATAGATATGCCCCGCAGTACATGCCTAGACTTTTTGAAGATCCATATTTAAACTTTGTAAATCTAGGTAAAAATATGTATGTAATGTTTCTAATCCTTGGCTTGTTTATGCTCTGGACGATCTATTACTTAAATGTTCAGATCATTACAAACAAAAGAATTGTAGATATTTGGCAAAAAGGGATTTTCAGTCAGCGTATTTCTGAATTAACCCTGCCAAACATTGAAGACGTTACCAGCGAAGTTAAAGGATTTTGGGCAACTGTTTTGGGTTATGGCAGTGTAGAAATACAGACCGCTGGTGAAAAAGAAAACTTTCTCTTCCACAATATTCCAGAACCCCGGGAAGTAGAAAAGTTGATCATAAACCAGACGGGGTTATACAAAGGCCCTAAGGGTAATGAATAATAAAACAAGGCTTAAAGCCTTGTTTTTTAAGCCTCGCAAACTATTTTGAAAACCATTCTCCGTCCCAGCAAATCATTAAGCATCTGGATAAGACGTTTTTGATAGAGATGGATTTGAAAGGCTATGTCTTTTGAAAGCACGGCGATTTTTAAAACTCCTTTTTCATAAGCCAAGGCCATGGTCTGAGAAGAAGCCTGCGGCATGAAGTCTACTATTACTTTGTCCCAAAGTTTTAAAAGCTCCGTTGCTTTCACTTTGTCTTCTATTTTATGTTTACGTAAATTTGCGTAAAGGGTTTTGTTGATTCTTTGCATTTTAGTTTAAACTAAGTTGTTTTAGGTTAACGTGCTGAGCCTCCATTGCAACAGGGACTGTGCTGGTTATGAATGTCTGGAAACGTCCTTTTAAATATTTCAAAAGAAAAACTCTGCGATCTTCATCTAACTCTGAAAGCACATCGTCTAAAAGCAAAATTGGATTATCTTCTTCTTCCTTTAAATATTCAAGCTCAAGTATTTTTAAAGAAAGGACTTGAGAACGAAGCTCTCCCCTTGAAGAAAATGGTGCTAGATACAAGCCCTCGCTTTTTAAAGTAAAGTCGTCTCTGTGCGGCCCTATCAAAGAAGTTCCTGCCATAATTTCTTTTTGTTGATTATCAAAAAGGGCTTTTTTGAAATTAGCATGTATTTCATTTTTATTTTCTCCGGAAAGCCCAACGTATTCAACGTCAATAGGGCGGGCAAAACCAGAAACCGCAGCATAGACTTCAGAAATTGTTCGGTTTAAATAGTTTACATATTGTCTTCTTTGTTCAATTATTTCCGAACCAAACAAAGCCAACTGATCGTTCCAAGCAGTCAGCTCAAAAGGAGAGGCTTTACCGCTTCGGATGCTTTGGAGAAGTTGATTTTTTTGGCTAATAATCTTTTTATAATTGTAAAGATTTTCCATGTATTCTGAGGACTTCTGAGAAAGGAGGATGTTTAGATACCTTCTGCGGTCTTCAGGCGCTTTGTTCAACAAATCAACATGAGTGGGATCAAAAATAACAGCTGTTATATAGCTTTCTATTTGGTTCTTTGTTTTTCTAACTCCATCTAGTTTGAAATTTGCAAATATCTTTCCGCCCCGATTTTCCAAAAAGACTTCTAAGATGTGTTCTTTGTTACCACGTTCAATTACTGCCCTTAATTGCAAATTAAAGGTCCCTTTTGAAAAAAGGTATGTTGAAGCATCTCTAAAAGACTTGAATAGAGAAAGAAAATATATTGATTCTAGAAGATTTGTTTTCCCGGTAGCGTTCGGTCCGTGAAAAACCACAAAGTCATTGGTAAAATCCAAGTTTAAATCCTGGTGATTACGAAAATTTTTTAACTGAATATTTTTTATATACATTAAAAGGCTTTCTTCCCCCTACCCTATATCTTTATTGGCATAACAAGGTATACATACCCCGGTAAATCTTTACTAACCAATACTGCCGGGGCATTTTCATTAACAATTCTAAAGGTAACGTTTTTTGTACCAATGGAAGCCAAAGAATCAAGAATATATCTGTGGTTAAATATTATTTTCCCGGCATCACCCTTAACAGCAGAAGGAACATTTACCTTGCTTTCTCCCAAATCTCCAGATGAGGCGCTAATTTCTAAATGGTCTGGTTCTAAAAACTCTAAGGTAACATTGTTTCCTGTTTGGGTAAATATTCCGGCAGTACGCATTGCTGAGCTTAAGTCTTCAACCGCAAGATCTATCTCTGTATTAAAACTAGTTGGAATAATAGCTTTGTATTCCGGATATTGCCCGTCTATTAATCTTGAGGTTAATTCTGTGTCTTCAGTTTTAAACATCACTTGATTCTGGGTAAAGTAAACAGAAATTGTTGGCGTGTCTGTGTTGGTTAAGATTTTTGCAAGTTCCTGGATTGTTTTGTTTGGAACAATAATGTTTTTGGAAACACTACCTTTTATACTGATCTCTTTTTCTGCCAAACGATATCGGTCTGTAGCAACCAGTTTCAATTTAGCATCATCAAAAGCAAACAAAACTCCTGAAATCTCTGGTTGGCTTTCGCTGTAAGCAGCAGCGAAAACCGTCTGATATATGCTGTTTTTTAGGTCTTTTGCTTCTATTTCTACTGAATTATGTTGATCAACCTGTGGAATTAACGGAAATTCATCAGGACCTAAACCCTTAATTTTTGTCTTGTAATTACTAGTTTCTATCAGCAGATGATTATCTTCTACCGCTAATGTAATATTGTCGTTTGGGAGGTTGTTTACTAAATCACTGATGGTTTTTGCCGGGACAGAAATTCCCCCTTCTTCTTCAACCTTGCATCTTATCCAGGTATTAACACCCATTTCTAAATTTGTGGAAGAAAGCTTTAATCCACTTTGTTCTGTTTTTAAAAGAATGTTATTTAAAACCGGTAGTGTGGTACTGCCGTTAGAAACCCTTGATGTTATTGCTAAACCTTTTTTTAAATTTTCTTGTGTGCAGACTAATCGCATATATATTAATTTAATAGTTTAATAAATATAGTAGTAGTAATAAGGGGTGTGGATTAGGTGGAGAACTTTTTTTGTGCTGCTCTGTTTGGCTTTTCTTAGAATAAGTTTATACTTTTTCTTTGGATATCTTTGTGTATATTCTGGGGGAAGAGTTTTTAAAAATTATTCCCTTTTTTCTTTTCTTTAGTTGTTAACTTTTTTTAAACAACTACTACCTCTTCTGAAGAACAAGATTAGCACATTACATATACAACTTATTCACAATTAAATCTATTTCTTGTTTTAATGATTCTTTTTCACTCATAAGTTTAGAAATTTTTTCCACTGCATGCATAACTGTTGTGTGGTCTCTTCCACCAAAATGATCGCCAATGCTTGGGAAAGAATTTTCTAGTTGTTCGCGCATTAAAAACATAGCGACCTGCCTTGGTTTAACGAATTCTTTTCTACGCGACTGTTTTAAAAGATCATCTGTGGTTATGTTGTAAAAGTCTGAAACTACTTCCATAAGTTTTTTAACAGAAACCACTCTTTTTTTTGCAGAAGCAACACCCACTAAGACGCTTTTAACCTGTTCTAGGGTGGGTTTGGTATTGTTTAGCTGGCAATATACCATCAGGCGGTTTAGAGCACCTTCTAACTCCCTTATATTGCTTTGTATTGTTTCTGCTATGTGGGTTAAGACCTCTGTACTCACCTCGTAGTGTTTTTCTGCTGCTTTAGAGCGTAAAATGGCAAGCCTGGTCTCAAAATCCGGAGCCTGGATATCTGCTATCATACCCCACTCAAAGCGCGAAACAAGCCTTTCTTCAATAGCTGGGATGTCTTTTGGCAGACGATCTGATGAGAGGATTATTTGCTTGTTGTTTTGATGTAGGGTGTTGAAAGTATGGAAAAATTCTTCCTGGGTTTGTTCTTTTCCTGCCAAAAATTGAATATCATCAATCATTAAAAGATCAACATTACGATAAAGTTCTTTAAATTGCGCGACCTTACCCAGGCTAATTGCCTGAACAAATTCATTGGTGAATTTTTCGCTGGTTACATAGATTACTTTTGAGGTAGGATTATTTTTTACTACCTCATGACCCACAGCTTGCATTAAGTGTGTTTTTCCCAGACCAACACCTCCGTACAAAAAAAGAGGGTTGTAAACTTGCCCCGGGTTTTTAGCAATTGCAGCACAAGCTGCGTGGGCAAGCTCATTCCCCTTTCCTGTGATGAAAGTATCAAAAGTGTATTTGGGATTTAAACCATGCGCGTTTTGAGCAATTGTTGGTCTTTGTGTGCTTTGTGTTTGAGCTGGTGTTGTTGTTTTTTGGTTAGTTTCAGTGTTTGTCTTTGGAGCCGGAGCGTTGCTTCCCATTACTTGATATCTGACTTCCTTTATTTCCGGGGCAATCATTTTTAAAGCTTTCATAACCTCATGGTTGTATTTATTTTGTAACCATTCTTTAGTAAAACCATTAGGTACACTGACTATTATCTGATCAGCGCCTTTCTCTAAGATAGCTGTATTTTTGAACCAGGTTGTAAAATTAGCTTTGCTTAATGATACTTCGAGGTTACCTAAAATCGCCTGCCAAAGTTGTTGGTTGGTCATAACAAGAGGTCTCCAAATGCACACGTTTTATTTCAATACCGGCATTCTAACAAGTAGTTATCAACATGTAAAATATTTAAAATCCTTATGAAATATGGAGGAAATAGCGGGTTGTGTTAATATCGTGTGTATATCCTGCTGATATCAGGGTGAAAAAAATTTCTTATTTCTAGCACTTGAAAAAAAGCAGAATTAAAAGTATAATGCAGGGGTAAATATTAATCTTTTAAAGATGAAACGAACTTATCAGCCAAAGAAAATCAAGAGAAAGCGCAGACACGGTTTCAGAAAACGAATGCGCACCACTAATGGAAGAAACGTTTTGGCAAGACGCCGTGCAAAAAAGAGAAAAAAGCTTACAGTTTAATACGCTGAATAATCTGCATGCTTAAGAAAGCAAACAGGATCAACAAAACCAGGGAACTACAAAAGGTGTACCGCACAGGATTAACCATGCATACGCCTGCCCTGGTTATTAAATTTGTAGCTGCACCGAAAATAAGGACTGCCTTTGTTGTTTCCAAAAAGATTTCTAAGCTTGCAGTTGAAAGAAACAGGGTTAAAAGGGTTTTAAGAGAACAAATGAGACTTGCTTTACCGCGCTTGGTCACTGGAGATTACATGTTGGTTGCTAAACCAAAGGCTGCTGAATACAAGAATAAAGAACTGGTTGAACAGTTAAAGTATTCTTTAACAAAAAACAGAGTTTTAAAAGGATAAATATGCGCAGAATTATTATTGGTCTAATAACTATATATCAAAAAACGCTTTCTCCGGATCATGGTCTTTTGAAACATAGACACCCGAATGGTTTTTGTAAGTACTATCCAACTTGCTCTGAATATACTAAGCAATCTGTTGAAAAACACGGTATTTTAGGGCTTTTTAAAGGGTTTTTTAGAATATTAAGATGCAACCCCTGGTCTAAGGGTGGCATAGATTTAGCTTAAATTATGGGTCATTTATTCCAAGTTGTTTTAGTGGATCCTTTGATCAATCTGATGGTTTTAGCCTATCAGTATATTCCTGATATTGGTGTTGTCATTATTTTAATAACAGTGGTTGTGCGCTTGTTGCTGCTCCCCTCTTTTCATAAATCTTTGAAAGCACAACGCGCTATGACTGAGTTGCAGCCAAAGTTGAATGATTTGCGTGAAAAGCACAAAGATGACAAGGTAGCACAAAGCCAAGCGATTATGGCTTTGTATCAGGAACATAAGGTCAGTCCTTTGGGGTCTTGTTTGCCTTTGTTGATTCAGCTGCCTTTGTTGATTGCTTTGTACCGAGTTTTCATTTTAGGTCTTGGTGGCTCAGAACTCCAGACGTATTTGTATCCCTGGGTGCATAATCCAGGAGTTTTGAATCCTACATTTTTTAATCTTGTAGATCTTTCTAAGCCTAGCATGATTTTTGGTGTGATTGCAGGAATTGCACAGTTTGTTCAGTCAAAGATGATGGTAGCCTCACAGAACACTACAAATATGGATACAACACAAAAAGCTTTGCAGATACAAACTGTTTATGTTTTTCCAATATTGACTGTTTTGTTGTCCATTAAATTGCCGGCAGGCCTGCCCTTGTATTGGATAGTTACTACCCTGTTTGCTATTGGTCAGCAATACTATATAATGAAGGGCAATAAACCAAAGGCAGAGGTTGTATGAACCTAGAAGATAACCAAGAAAATCAAGGTCAGAATCAGGAAATTAAAACCGCGGAAATCGCGGCTTTAATTACAGAAGCTTTAGACAAAATGGGTATTGAATCCAGAGTAAGTATTGAACAGAATGTTCAGGGGTTTACTTTTAATATCTCTTCTCCTGATTCAAATTTGTTGATAGGACAACGTGGTGCTAACCTTCATGCTCTACAGAGCTTGATTCATAGCATTGCTTACAAGAAATATGGTCCCACAGACCGCTTTACTCTAGATGTTGATGATTATAAGAAGAAAAGAGAGTGGTATTTAAGGGAAACAGCTAAAAAAGCACTGGAACAGTTAAAAAGAACAGGGCGCCCTGTTGCGTTAGAGCCCATGCCAGCACATGATCGAAGAGTAATCCATGCGTTTTTGTCCGCAGACTTTGACTTTGAAACAGAAAGTATTGGTGAAGAGCCAAACAGAAGAATAGTCATAAAACCAAAAGAAAAAGGATTTTAAAAAGAAGAATAAACACCTCGGGAAACCCGGGGTGTTTTAATTTGTTCTTAATGAATATTTAATGGTCTTTGAGTATTAACTATGCGTCGGGATAGCGGGTTACAAACTTAGTAATATCCAAAATATTAATGCCAGATCATTTTTAAAATACGGTGCATCGGCAAGACCGTGGAAATATATTGCGGTTAAAAACAAAATTATTGCTACACTAATCAACCCTTTTTGTTTTATCGCTTTGGTTATGAAAAAATAGCTTAACCCTAAGAACGAAAGTAAGCCCAAAAGCCCTGTTTCTACCCAGAAGTTTAAGAAAATGTTGTGAGGATAGTTTAATGAAGCAAGGTTTGGGTCAGTATTGTATTTATCATAGTTGCTTTTGAAACCAGTTAAACCTTTGCCTAAAATTGGCGAATCACTAATCATCTTTTCTGCTGTTTGCCAGAGAGAGAATCTGCTTACTGTTGACTTTTCACCCATGAAAGGAAGTATAACCCTGTATCTTAAGTTAGGTGTTGCTAGAATAATAATGGATGCGATAATAAAACCTGTTAGTGCAGTTAAGCGTTCTTTTTTTTCAGCAAAGAAAATTATATAAACAATAAGAGCAGCAACAAAACCAAGCCAGCCGCCTCTTGAAAGTGTAAGGAGAAGTGCTGCTAGACCCAGGAAATATGAAATTTTGTAGAGCTTACTCAAAGAGCTTTGTCTTACAAAGGGAAGCAGAAAAGCAAGCAGTGGTGCTAGATATAAAGCAAAGGCATTGGGGTATTCGAAGAAACTAAGTATTCTTTTTGGTTCATTTGCATTCCCCCACCATTGACTGGGCAGACCAATCAATGTGAAATATTGAATGATTCCATAGATTGAGATTAGCCCAATAGTTAAAAAAATAATTTTTACAAAGCGTATTTTTGTTATAGGGTTTGCAAGAATAAAACCTGCGGGGAAATATACGAGCATGGGCATTAAAAACAACACTAAGAATTGTCCGGTTGCCTTTTGTAAATTTGGAGAAATGATAGTAGAGATTAAGCCCGAAAGAAAAAAGAGCACAAAAAAACTTTTTAAAAGTTTAGGCTGTGCTTTTATGTATTCTTTGAACTCTTTTGTTAGTTTGTTTTTGTGAATCCAGATAGTGAAAGAAACTAAGAATATAGCCACAAGTATTTCCAGAAAATTCAGAGGAACATTTACTATTTGGAAACGGATAACATAACTTGGGGCAAGAACAAGCAATAGAC
>JAKCAE010000038.1 GCA_021842385.1 bacterium | reverse complement strand
CAAAAGATTTTTTCCTTTTTCTCCTGCTTACTACCAAAGAAAGTATGAGTTTAAACACAAGGAGCATAAAAGTTTTTGGAAGTATTGGTTTAATCTGGCAGTTAAGGACTATTGCAGTTTCACCGGCATTATTGAAATATTAATAATTTTAACAGCATTAATAGTTTTCTTTTAGAGATATGTCACGACAACAAGTTACAGGCGAAAAACATTGGTATGTTTTGCACACATATTCAGGCTATGAAGATAGCGTTGCTTTCAATTTGAAACAGCGTATTGAATCAATGGGTATGGAAGACAAAATTTTTGATGTCATAGTGCCTAAAGAAAAGAAGATTAAGATTAGAGACGGTAAAAGAACTACAGTTGAAGAAAAGATCTTTCCGGGGTATGTTTTAGTTGAGATGATAGTGACCGATGATTCCTGGTATGTTGTTAGAAATACCCCAAATGTTACAGGTTTCGTGGGTAGCGGAACAATCCCAACCCCCATTTCTGACGAAGAAATTAGATCGCTTCAGAAGAGGATGGGTGTGGAAGAACCAAAGTTTAAGGTTGATTTTGTTGTAGGTAGTTTAGTTAGAATGATGGACGGACCTTTTAAGGATTATGAAGGCAAGGTTTCTGAGGTAGACGAAGCTAAGGGTAAGGTTAAAGTGCTAGTTTCAATCTTTGGTAGAGAAACACCTGTGGAGTTAGATTTTCTTCAGGTTAAAAAGATTTAAATATATTAATTAAGCCAGGGTTCTGGCAAAGAAAGGGTGGTTGGCGGGATAACCGTCTCGCAGCTTAAAAAACTGCTACCACAAAGAAGAAATGGCAAAGAAAGTAAAAGCAATGGTAAAACTCCAGCTGCAAGCTGGAAAAGCAACACCAGCTCCACCGGTTGGTACTGCTTTAGGTCCCCATGGTATTAATATCGGTGAGTTTACCAAGCAGTTTAATGAAAAAACAGCCCCGATGGGGGATTTGATCATTCCTGCTGAAGTGACTATTTATGAAGATCGTTCCTTTTCTTTCATTTTAAAAACTCCTCCAGCCTCTGTTTTAATCAGAAAAGCAGTTGGTTTGGAAAAAGGCTCGGCAAATCCTTTAAAGAATAAAGTTGGTAAAATATCCAGAGCAAAAGTTAGAGAAATTGCTGAGAGGAAAATGCCTGATTTGAACGCAAATGATTTGGCAGCTGCAGAAAAGATTGTTGCCGGCACAGCCCGTTCCATGGGCGTTGAAGTTGTTGATTAAATAATTAAACAAAAAATATATGACTTGGATAAAAAAAGCATATCTCTATGTTGTTTCCCTGGTTTCCTTAATCATAATCATGGTTGGGGCAATAACCTTGCTGAACATGGGTTTGAAAATCCTGCTTAATGCAGAAGATTACTACGCATATCCTGTGGCAATGAGCTGCCCGGCAGTTCCTGCTAACTCGGCAGCTGTCAAAACAGCTGAGTGTGATCCAGAATATCAAACAAGACAGCAAGAGTATGAGAAAAAGAACCAGCAGCAACAGAGAAAAAGAGATATAGCGCAATCCTTGGCAATGATCATAGTTGGCGCGCCGGTCTTCTACTACCACTGGAAATTGGCTCGCAAAGAAGCTTAAATATATTAATTAATTTGTGGGAGCAAAATATTTGCGTAAACCACTAAGTCGAAAGGACGAGTATGAGAAATGTTTCTAAACGCCAAAAGGCGAATATTGCAAAGGTAGAACGCACAAAAGTGTATTCTGCCTCTGAAGCCATTGAATTGGTTAAACAAACGGCAAATACAAAGTTTACTGGCACTGTTGAAGTGCATGTAAGATTGGGTATTGACCCAAAGAAAACAGATCAGTCAGTCAGAGGTTCTGTTTCTTTACCGCACGGCACAGGAAAAATTAAGCGCGTCGCTGCTTTTGTTACTGAGACCAAAGAAAAAGAAGCCAAAGAAGCAGGAGCTGTTTTAGTTGGTGGTGCTGAGTTAGTTAAACAGATCAAAGAAACTGAAAAAACTGATTTTGACATGGCAGTTGCAGAACCTGCAATGATGAAATTAATGGCGCCAATTGCAAAGATTCTTGGCCAAAGGGGTTTAATGCCTAACCCAAAAACTGGCACTGTTACTGAAAACATCTCAGGGATTATTAAGGAAATCAATGCCGGAAAAATTGACTTTAAGAACGATGATTCAGGAAATGTGCATCAGATAATCGGCAAGACTGATTTTGATTCAGAAAAATTGGTTGCTAATTTAAAAATCTTCATCGATGCGTTGAATGCTTCTAAACCAAGCACAGTCAAAAAAGTTTTCATCACAAATATAGTTGTTAATGCTTCTATGGGTCCTGGTATTAAAGTAAAGATCTAAACATATGATTCTTTCAGACAGAGACATAAAAAAGGCATTGGCACAGGGAAGGATAAAGATAACTCCGGAACCGGATTTTGAAACTCAGCTTGGTTCTTGTTCCATTGATTTGCATTTGGGAAACAGATTCAGAGTCTTTAAAAAATCAAGCTTTCCCTATATTGATTTAAAGGGTCCTGTTGATATTAAAGAGATTATGGAAGAAATTGTTGTTAAAAAAGGCGATGCTTTCATAATGCAGCCCGGTGATTTTGCTTTAGTAACAACAGTTGAAAACTTGGAATTACCGCATGATCTTTTGGGAAGAATTGAAGGCAGAAGTTCTCTTGGACGTCTGGGGATTATAGTTCATGGCACTGCTTCAGTATTTGATGCAGGCTGGAACGGTAAACCAACCATGGAGCTTGGTAATTTAGGCACCATGCCTGTTGCGTTGTATCCGGGAATGAGAATATGTGCCTTTACTTTTGAAGAGTTAACAAGCAAAGTTGATGTTCCCTATGTAAACAAGAAGAATAACAAGTACGCTGGGCAAAAAAGCCCCTTGGCTTCAAAACTTCATGATGAAGTCAGAGCAATTCCCAAGAAGACAGTAAAAGCTAAACCTCTTTCAAAAAAGAAACGAAGATAATTTAAAACCCCGGGATCCCGGGGTTTTTGTTATCTCCCTAAATCTTTGAATGTGAAGCTAATGCCGTTTTCTTCAGCAGATTCTTCGTGTAGAACAGTTTTGAATATATTTTCGTAAGCAGGGAAGTAGGCATCGCCTTCTGCTTGTTGGTGAACAACCGTTAAATATAGCTTGTCAGCAAAAGGCAGAGCTTCTGTATAGACTTGTGCTCCACCAATGACAAAGATCTCTTCTGAGCCAACTCCAGAATCTTTAGCAATGCGTAAAGCGTCTTCTAAAGTGTGGGCAACAGCTGCGTCAGGTAGTGTATAGTCCTGGTTTCTGCTAATGACTATGTTAAAACGGTTTGGCAGCGCTTTGCCAATTGATTTGTAAGTGTTCCTACCCATTATTACAGGATGTCCCTTAGTTATTTCCCTAAATCTTTTTTGGTCTTTGGAGATTTTCCAGATGAGCTCATTGTTTTTTCCTAAGACTCTGTTTTCAGAGATTGCTGCGATTAAACTAATCATTAGTTTTTCTTGTTAAAGTCAATTCTGTCAGCCTCATTAAAACCTCCAGCAACTGTAAGGTCTCCTTTCAAAGCAGGATGAGGATCATAACCTTGGAGATTAAAGTGCTCAGGCTTAATACTATCAATATCTCTGATATTCGGGTCAATGCTTAGAGTAGGGAACGGTTTTGGTTCCCTTGTTAGTTGTTCATTAACTTGCTCAAAATGATTGGCATAGATATGCGCGTCTCCGAAAGTATGTACAAATTCCCCGACTTCATACCCGCAAACATGAGCAACTATTTGTGTTAAGAGAGCATAGCTTGCAATGTTAAAGGGGACACCTAAGAACATGTCTGCACTTCTTTGGTAGAGCTGGCAGGAAAGTTTGTTCTCAGAAACATTAAAGTGTACAAGAATATGACAAAGAGGAAAGCTTAAAGCTTCGCCTGGCAAAGCCATGGAGTAAAGATATTCCGGATTCCAGACAGAGAAAACATGATGCTTTCTCTGAGGGTATGCTTTTAATTCTCCGATAATCCAAGCAATTTGATCTATAGTCCTGTTGTTTTTCGCAGGCCATCTTCTCCAGAGTTCGCCGTATATTTTAGGCAGATCACCCCATTTTTCGGCAAAAGCTGAATCATCTTTAATCTTTTGGATGAATTCAGCTTGCGTTAAAACAGGTTGTTCTCCTTTGTCCGCTGATTTTTTGTAGGCTTTAAAAGGGTAGTCATCCCAGATGTGCACCTCATTATCAACTAAATATTTGATATTCGAGCTTCCTGAAAGAAACCAAAGCAGTTCATGTAAAACGCCTTTCCAGTAAACTCTTTTTGTAGTTAGTAGGGGAAAGCCTTTTGAAAGATCAAAGCGTATTTGTCTGCCAAAGACGCTTTTTAGGCCCATGCCTGTGTTGTGGTCTTTCTTTTCTGAGCCATTTGCGAGAATGTCTCTTAAAAGCCCTAAATATTGTTGTTCTGGATGTTCTATATCCATAACTTTACCTTTCCGCTTTGGTTTAGCCGCAGCGATAATGTTATTCAATATTAAATGTCTTCTCTGTGCCGTAATAGTCCTGCCAATTGTCATTGTAGAAAGCAAACATTCTTTCTAAACGATCCTGGGCAAGTTCTTCCACTCCTAACTCTTTTAGCATTTCACGGAGCAATGATTTAGTGGGTTCAACTTTTTCTAATTCTGTTTCTGTTTTTTCAAACTCAGCTAAATATCCATAACCGGCATTCTTGTCTATGCTTACAGCTGTATCTTTGTAGTTGTAATCTGTCCTTTCCCGTGACCATTTTGCCTGGTAATTAAAGCCAGAGGCTAGTATCTGGTTATCTAGTTCTTCTAAAGTCATATTCATCAAGGCTTCAAATTCAAGCCTGGCAGTGCCATTGGAACTTGTTGTTTCATCAACAGAGGCTTTGACAACTAAAATTACTTTGCCGTCTGCCCAACGCGTTCTTACTGAAAAGGTTTTTGCTTTTTCAGCAATTTCTTTAAATTGACTCTTTTTTTCAGCAGGAACAAAAGATTCCAATTTTTCATAAAGTGTTTTAAGATCGCCGTCCTTGAAATAGTGGTTGAGCTGTTTATGTGTTCCTTTGGAAACCATTTGGGGATCAAGCTCTTTCATTTTTGAAACAAGTTTTTCCGCATTTTGGGGGTTGCCCAGCAGGCTTTTTAACTCAATTTCGTAACTGTTTTTTTCCATTTTTGTTAGTCTTAAATGTATTTGTCTTAAGTATATCATATGCCTTTAAAGTATATTTGATATATACTAAAAGCATGAGATATATAGGGATTACGGGAGGGCTTCTTTCGGGAAAAACCACTGCCAAAGAAATTCTTGAACAGGATTTTAAAGCAGAGTCTTTTCATTTTTCGCGATTTTTAGGACAACTTCTTGATTTGCTTGATTTGGAAAAAAATAGGAAAAACCTTCAAGATCTGGGCTTGTTTATTAAAGAAACATATGGCCAAGACATTTTAGTTAAAACAGCTCTTGAGTATTCCAAAGATTCCCAAGCAGAGATTTTTTTAATGGATGGCTTAAGAACAAAGGAAGATCTCCTGACCTTAAAAGATATTCCAGATGCAAGGATCATATATCTAAAAGCAGAGCCAAAGACCAGATACCAAAGAATGTTGCAAAGATCTGAAAAAATTGGTGAGACACAGGAGAGTTTTGAGAACTTTTTAAAATCCGAACAGCATGATGTTGATGCTCAGCTTTTAGGTTTAGAAAAGTATGCTGATGTTGTAATTGAGAATAACGGGAGCAAAGAAGAATTAAGAGAAAAATTAAGGAAAGCTTTGCTATGATAGTTATAGGACTTGTAGGACCAAAACGTTCTGGCAAAGACACTGTTGCTGAATACATAGTGCAAAAGTATGGCGCAAAGAGCCATGCCCATTCTGAGATTTATAATGAAATTTTAAGGTTACTTAAGATTTCTAACACTAGGATGAATATTATTAAATTAGTTGGCCTGCGTGATGTTTTTGGTTCAAATGTTTTAATTCATGCCTTAAACAAAAAAATACAGGAAGACAAAGCAGAGTTGGAGGTTGTAACAGGCATTCGTTTTGAAAACGAGCTGGAAAATATTAAAACATACCCTCAAAGCATACTAATATATATTGATGCTCCGGTTGAGCAAAGATATGAGCGTCAACTCCTAGAAAAGCAATATCAGGGTGATTCAACCATGAGCTTTGAAGAGTTTAAGGAAATTGAAGCAAAACAACCGACTGAAACGCATATTGCGGAATTAAAGAAAAAATGCGAATATATATTACTTAATGACAAGGGCAGAGAAGAGCTTTTTGAGCAAGTAGATAACATATTAGAAAGGCATGAAATTAAGCTTAAGAACAAAATCTAAAAAAGAAAAGGGTAAATTCATAGTCATTGATGGAATTGATGGTTCTGGTAAAGCAACCCAGGCAAAGCTCCTTGCTGAAACTTTAAGTAAAGAGGGTTTTGAGGTTGCTGTGGCTGATTTTCCTCAATACGGCAAGAAATCTGCTGGCCCCTTAGAAGAATATCTAAATGGTGCCTACGGCAAATCAAATCCTTACATAGCATCCTTGCTTTTTGCAGTTGATAGGTATGACGGAAGCTTTTGGATTAGAAAGCAGCTTGATGAAGGAAAAATTGTCATCTCCAACAGATATGTTACGGCAAATGCCGGACACCAGGGTAGTAATATTGAAAGCAGTTCTGAAAGAGTAAAATATTTTAAGTGGCTGGATAATTTAGAATACACCTTGTTTCAATTACCTAAGCCAGATTTAAATCTAATTTTGCATGTTCCTGCTAAAATAGCTCAGAAGCTTGTGGACAAAAAAAGCAAAGATCAGAGAAAATACGTTAATGGCAAGAAACGGGATTTGCTTGAAGATGATTTAGAACATTTAGAAAAAGCAGAGCTGGTCTTTATGCAGATAGCTGAGCTTTTTCCAAACACTAAGTACATTGAATGTGTTGAAGATGGTAAACTATTAGCACCAGAGCAGATACATAACAAAATCTGGAATTTGGTTAGAAGACTTGCATTAAACAAGAAATAACATGGAATTAAAAAGAGATATAGAATTTTTGTATGAGCTTGGTTCTCTGAGAAATATTCAAAGAGGCTGGCGTCAGCATTTTGGCATGGATGTGGCAAATGACTTAGAACACACTATTCGTGTTGTTTGGATTGCTCTGCTTATCGCGCGCCTTGAGGGGGTTAAAGATGAAGAGAAAGTCATTAAAATGGCTTTGGTGCATGATATGGCAGAAACAAGAGTTTCAGACCACAGCTATGTCCAAAAAGTATATGTCAAAGCAGACGAACATTCTGCAGCCAATGATCTTTTTGGCGGCACAAGCTTTGAAAACTTGAATAACGAAACCTTAAAAGAGTATGAGCTTAGAGAAAGCATCGAAGCAAAGATTGTAAAAGATGCTGATAACTTGGATGTTGACTTAGAAATGCGCGAACTGGAACAAAAAGGTTCTCAACTTCCGAGAAAATGGATGGCCAATAGATCCTTGGTTAGGAATCAAAAACTGTATACAGAATCTGCAAAAAAGATTTGGGATTCTCTAAACGAGGTTGATGTTGATTCTTGGCATATGGAAACTAACAAATGGAACAGGATTCCAGACGCAGGGAAATAATGGAAACTAACACTAAAACACTGCAAGTTGGGGTTAAGGCTTTGCTTTCAAACAAAGAGGGGAAGTATTTGCTTTTACACAGAAATCTAGAGGTCTACCCAGAAGTTAATCATCCTTGGGATATTGTCGGTGGTAGAATTGATCCTGGAAGCTCTTTAGTTGATAACTTAAAGCGTGAAATATTTGAAGAAACGAAATTGGAACTTGTGGATACGCCGAAACTAATAGCAGCGCAGGATATTTTAAAAAATGATAAGCATGTTGTTCGGCTGACATATACTGCAAATATTGAAGGAGAGCCTGTTTTAGAAAGAGAACATGATGCTTTCCGCTGGCTTACTCTTGAGGAGTTAAAAAATCTTTCTGATTTAGACAGTTACGTAAAAGCAATATTAAACTTACTTTAATGCACGAGTTATTAAAAAATATTCAAGGTTTGCTTTCTGAAATACAAAACCTGAAGGAGCGTCTTTGACCTTGAAACAAAAAAACAAAAAATAACTAAGTTAGAAGAAGAAATGCAAGCAGGCGGTTTTTGGGCAGATCAGGAAACCGCAAAAACAAAAAGCGCGGAATATAGCGCTTTAAAGACACAATTTGATTTTTGGAACAAGCTTCAAAAAGATGTTGAAGATCTTTTTGTTATATCTACCGAGCTTTTTAAAAACGGAACAGTTGCTGCAGAGGACAGGGGTGATATTGAAAAACAGCTACAAGAAGCAAAGGAAAAGTTTTTGAAAGCAAGAGTAGAAGCTTTTTTTTCAAAGAAATATGATGACCACGGAGCAATCTTGAGCATTCATGCTGGTGCTGGTGGTTCTGATGCTGCTGATTGGGCAGAAATGCTTTTGAGAATGTATATGCGCTTTTGCGAGAAACACGGCTTTCAGGTTGAAACATTAGAGCTTTCTAAAGGGTCAGAAGCCGGAATTAAGAGCGTGCTTTTAGAAATCGCTGGTCTTAATGCTTACGGTTTTCTAAAATGCGAGGCAGGGGTTCATCGCTTGGTGAGGCTTTCTGAGTTTAACCCTGCACATACCAGAGAAACTTCCTTTGCTTTGGTAGAGGTTTTACCTTTATTAAAACAAGAAGAAACTTCTGTAATTGACCCAAAGGATTTAAAAATTGAAACAACAACAGCATCAGGACATGGTGGGCAAAGTGTTAATACAACATATTCTGCAGTAAGAATTACACACATTCCAAGTGGTATTAAAGTTTCAATCCAAAATGAGCGTTCTCAGCACCAAAACAAAGAAAAAGCCATGGAAGTTTTACAAGCGCGCTTAAATATCTTAGAAGAGGAACGTAAACAAAAAGAAAAGAAAGAACTGCGCGGTGAGTTTAAAAGCGCTGAATGGGGTAACCAAATCAGGAGCTATGTTTTACATCCCTACAAACTAGTTAAAGATCATAGGAGCGGCTATGAATCCACAGACCCAAGCACTGTTTTAAACGGTAATTTAGACGATTTTATGGAAAAATATTTAGAAACTACTGTTTAGATAAATATTGTGGTATAATTTAAATATGATTCGTTTCGAAAAGGTAACAAAAACTTATAAAGACAAAAAAGCAATAGAAAACATTGACTTGGAGATAAAGCACGGGGAGTTTGTTTCCATAGTCGGAGTCTCGGGAGCGGGTAAATCCACCCTCCTGAAACTTATCTTTGGTGAAGAAAAGGTTGATGAAGGCAAACTCTATATCGATGATATTGATATTTCTTCATTAAGTGATAGCGATATACCGTATTTAAGAAGAAAAATAGGTATAGTCTTTCAGGACATGAAGCTTCTACCTAAAAAAACTGCTTTTGAAAATGTTGCTTTTGCCATGGAGGTTGCAGGATATCCCAAAGAAAAAATCACACATGATGTTTCAAAGATATTAGAAATCGTTGGTCTAAAAGAAAAGACTCATAATTTTCCGGATGAAATGTCAGGCGGCGAAAAACAAAGAGTTGCCATTGCCAGAGCCCTTGCTCACAAACCTGTATTGTTGATAGCTGATGAGCCAACAGGCAATTTAGATGAAGTGAATAGCTTTGAAATACTTGATCTTTTACAGAAGATTAACCAATTGGGAACTACTGTTTTGTTGGCAACGCATGCCCGTGATTTAGTAAACAAGATTCAAAAAAGAGTAATTACCATGGATAAAGGAAAGATCTCTATGGAACAGGCTAAAGGGCATTATAAACTTTAAAATTATGGAATCAATAACTTTGTTGAGAGTAATAAGGACAGGGGCAATAAACTTTTACAGAAATTTCTGGCTTTCTGCGACAGCTACTTTAATCATGGTTATTACCCTGGCAATCTTAACGTTAACCTTAGTTTCTTTTAACGTTACTCGAGTAGCAATTCAGAATATTCAGGAAAGAGTAGATATTAGTGTCTATTTTAAAACTCAGGTTTCAGAACAGCAAATATTAGATATTAAGACAGAATTAGAACAGGTTCCGGAAATTGCTGCAGTTAAATACGTTTCTGCAGCTGAAGCTTTAGCTTCTTTTAAAGAAAAGCATTCAGACAATCAGTTGATTCAAGATTCTCTGGGACAGTTAACAGATAATCCGCTTCCACCAACCTTGCAAGTTAAAGCAAGGAGCTTAGATGAATACCCAAAAATTGCTGAAGAGCTTACCAAGAGCAATTACGCGGCTTTCATAGACAAAGTAAACTTCCAGGATAACAGAAGCGTCATTGAACGCCTTTCCAGAATCCTTTCAGCTGTTAAACGTTTAGGTGTTAGTATGGCAGTAGTTTTCTGCTTCATTGCAATCCTGGTAATTTTTAACACCATACGCTTAACAATTTTTAACAGAAGAGAAGAAGTTGAGATTATGAAACTTGTTGGTGCAACCAACTGGTATATTCGCTGGCCTTTCATAATTGAAAGCATTCTTTATGCTCTGGCAGCAAGTGTCATTACCATACTCTTAACAATCCCAATCTTTAACTACATCTTACCGCGCCTGAATATCTACCTAGGAACTAATCTCACCAATAATACCTGGGGCTTTAATCTTTGGATTATCTTTGCTATCCAGCTTGTTACCGCCTTGATCTTAGGCATTATTTCAAGCAGCATAGCTATACGTAGGTATTTGAGGATCTAGTTTTTAGACTTGAGTTTTTTCGAGCCTTGCTCTATACTGGAAAAGAGCCAAAACCTCTCCTTCGGAGAGGCCTTTATTTTTATACAACACCTTAATGCAAGTTGTCTTTATCAAAGAACTATCAGGAACAGGAAAAAAAGGAGAAGTAAAGGAATTTAATGACGGCTATGCCAGGAACTTCTTGATTGCCAAAGGCTATGCTATGCCTGCAACAGCACAGATATTAAGCAAGATTAAAAACGAACAGGCTCAGGCTCAGGCAAAAAAGAAAAAAGAAGAAGAACAAGCAAGAAAGATTTCTGATGATTTTGCAAAAAGAACTTTTACGCTAAGTGTTAAGGTGGGGGATAAAGGGCAAGTCTTTGGTTCAATACATCAAAAAGATGTCTTAGAAAGAATAAAGGAGAAGATGAATTTAGAATTAGAAAAATCACAGATTATACTACCAAAGCAAACTAAAGAACTTGGAGAGTACGAATTTCAAATTAAGTTAAACAATGGCATAACAGCCAAATCTAAAATTAAGCTCATTAATGAAAATGACAGCAAAAAGTAAAACAACCAGGGCAAAAGTTCAAAAGTTAAAGAAACAAACAAAGTTCATCTTTGTTTCAGGCGGTGTCATCTCAGGAATTGGTAAAGGTATAACCTCAGCATCAATTGGTGCGATTCTGCAATCAAGGGGTTTAAAGATTGCCCCTGTTAAAGTTGATATGTATTTAAACCAGGACGCTGGAACAATCAGACCACAAGAACACGGTGAGGTTTTTGTTACAGACGATGGCATGGAAACAGATCAAGACCTTGGTCATTATGAGCGTTTCATTGATAGACCACTGACTAAGATAAACTACGTTACAACAGGACAGATTTACGGTGAAGTTTTGAGAAAAGAGCGAGCTTTTGAATATGAGGGAGAGGATGTTGAAGCAATCCCGCATGTTACTGATGAAATCATCAGAAGGTTTATGCTTGCTGCTAAAAATGCTGATATCGTGCTTGTGGAATTAGGTGGAACTGTTGGTGAGTATCAAAACGCCATTTTCTTTGAAGCAACCCGTATTTTAAAGTTAAGACACCCAGAAGATATTCTACATATTCACGTGGCATATTTGCCGGTTCCTTCATACCTTGGAGAAATGAAATCTAAGCCAGTACAGCAATCAGTGCGCATGCTTAATTCCATGGGTATTGAACCTGACATTATTGTTGGACGTGCTGAAACCGTTATAGATGACAAAAGAAAAGAAAGAATTGCTTTATTTTGCAATGTAGATAAAAAAGCGGTTTTCTCTAACCCTGACGTTAAATCAATCTATGAAATTCCTGTGATTTTAGAAGAACAAAATGCCGGTGATATTATCTTGGAAAAGCTTAAGATGAAACCAAGAAAGCGCGACATGAAAGAATGGCGCAATTTCATCAAAAAGATTAAGAGCATTAAAAAAGATCTAAACATCGCAATTGTTGGAAAGTATTTTGGTACAGGTAAGTTTGAGCTTGCTGATTCATATGTTTCGGTAATCGAATCGTTAAAACATGCTGCTTGGTCAAACAAACACAATGCCAAACTTACTTGGATTGATTCTTTGAAAGTAGAAAATGAAGGGGCTAAAAAAATACTTTCGGGATTTGACGGCATTGTTGTTCCCGGAGGCTTTGGCAAAAGAGGAACAGAAGGCATGATTCAAACTGTTGAGTATGCCAGAAAAAACAGGATTCCATATCTTGGTCTTTGCTATGGTATGCAAATGGCAACAATAGAGTTTGCCAGAAATGTTGCTAAATTAAAAAATGCCAACACCACTGAAGTTGATGACGAAACAAAGCACCCTGTAATTCACATTATGCCAGATCAGGAAAAGAAACTTCTAGTCCGTGATTATGGTGCTTCCATGCGTTTGGGTTCTTGGGATTGTCTTTTGAGAAAGGGTAGTCAGGTAGAATCTTTGTACAAGCAAAGAAGAATTGCGGAAAGACACAGACACCGATACGAGGTTAATAACAAGTACAGGAACATTTTAGAAAAAGCGGGTTTAGTTTTTTCAGGAACGTCTCCTGATGGCAAGCTTGCAGAAATAATTGAGCTTCCGGGACATCCTTTCTTTATGGGCAGTCAGTTTCATCCAGAATACAAATCCAGACCCCTAAAACCCCACCCGCTATTTGAAGGTTTCATGAAAGCAGTAGCTAAAGGAAAGAAATAACCAAAATTAAAACCCCTTGTTTGAGGGGTTTTAATTTATCTTTTGGAAGTAGATCTTTAAGCTTTGTTTGCAAGGACGTTTACAATGCGTGTCTTTGCAAGAGCGCCGTTAAACCTTTTAACTTTCTTGTTGGAGAACTTTACGAATCCGTTGGCTGCTGCATACAAAGTGCTGTCGCCACCCATTCGCACATTTTTTCCTGCTCTGAATTTGCTACCGTGTTGTCGGACAATGACATTGCCGACAGAGACTTTCTGTCCACCGAATATTTTTACTCCAAGACGTTTGGAAACGCTATCGCGGCCTAACGAGGTACTACCTCCGGCTTTCTTATGTGCCATTTGTTAACTATTAATTATTAATGAACGTTAATATTTCCCGGGCAACCACCTGATCTTTTCGATCATAGATCATTGATTTTCTTTCTGTTAATTTCAGAAAGGGCATCAATTTTTTAGAAGCTGCTGGAAAATGATCCTCAATATCATAGCCTAAATCAGTGATGAAGTCAACGCTTGGAAAGGGGACATAGCTATCCGTATCTTTTCTATAACAAGGCAGGCAAATGACAACATGAGCACCTTTTGGCAAGATTTTTTTAAACTCTTTAAAGGCATTTAGCCAAAGCTCTTCTAAATCTTCAAAGTTTTGCTTTATTTCAGTTTCCTTAGGAAAGCTTGAATACATGGGACCCAAATATCCTTCTGTGACTATCCCTGCTATTTTCTCATCCTTAAAAACTTTGGAGACAGAAGCAACGTCTGAAACCTCAAGCTTATATTTCCCTGGTGGTACTTTGTATCTGTTTCTAAACCACTCTAAGTTTTTTTCGCTTCCTGAAATGGCAAACCTAGCAATATCTGAACCATATGCTTTGTGTCCCAAAAGTATTGCTTCTTGTATAATCGTCCCTATACCGCAGAAAGGATCAAGAACAATCCCGTTCTTTGGAAGCTCGGCAAAGTTAATCATAATCTGGGCAACTTTAGGTGGAATCATTCCTTGTTTTTCATCTCTTACAGGTCTTTGATAGTCTCGTCTGCCATAGTCCTCAAAATCCTGAACAACCAAAGTTTTTCCGACATAGACTCTATCAATTCCCGCGATGACGACAATTTCAGCTCCTTTTTGCAACAAGAGATTTTTTGTAACCACAACAGATGCCAATGAAAGGGAGTTGTAATCAGGCAGACAAACCCGGATTGAATCTCCTTCTTCAACTAGTGCTTTTTTAATGAACATGCCTAAGCGTTTGGGTTCGCCAAAACCTTTAATGCTTTTATCCAACAAATACAAACTAACGCCAAATTGTTTTTTGCCGCTGTATTCTTTTAAAAAATCTTTTTTTAATTTACTTGGCTTGAAATAGTTTTGCAGGGCAAAGTTAATTGAATCCTGTTCGCGTTTTTTAACCACGTCAACTAGCTTTACAATTTTAATAACTCCACCTAAACGACGTTGGAGCTTTTCATGATCTAATTGTTTTTCACTTTCAATGATTAATGCTTCTTCTGAAGCAGCTAATATTTTAAAAGGAATTTCATGATTCAACAGTTCCTCTTTAAGGACAACCAGTAGTTCAGCAATAGATAATGTATAGACCCTCCCTAAAATGAATGCGTATTGCATATGTATTTGAATATTACAGTAATCGCGCTTTTCGGGCAATTAGGAAGAGGGTCGCGCAGTGGCTTTAAGTTGCATGCACGACCCTCAGTGGGCCTTCTGGCCCCCCTCACCGCTCTTTTACCCTCGTTCGGGTTTGATCAGGACAACTCCGCTGTAAAGATACCTCCCCCGCAGACAAGCAGAGCGGCTCGTAAAAAGCTCTTGCGGCGTTAGCACAAAGATCGTGCAAGGTACCTGGGCCAGCATGCCCTGGTTGAACAGTCCACCCTACGGCGGGACTGAACTCTTCAACAACTGTATTTTAAAGCATTGAATATATAGGTCAAATATGAGATAATTTGCTGGATGTTAGAGCGCAAAAAGAAAAAACTAATATATCTTGATTATGCAGCGGCAACACCTCTTGGTCCAAGGGTTGCTTTGGTAATGAAAGAGTCTTTTTCTAAAAATTACGCTAATGCTTCGAGTATCTATGAGCTTGGCATGCAGGCTAAGTTTGAAATAGAGGGAGCAAGGGTAAAGATTGCTAAAATGCTTTCTGCTCGTGAAGGAGAAATAGTTTTTACTGCAGGCGGAACTGAGTCTGTTAATCTTGCTTTGTTTGGGGTTATTAGACAAGCAATGGCTTTAGGAATTAAAAAACCCCACTTAATAGTTTCAGCAATAGAGCATCACGCAGTTTTAGAAAGCGCTAAAGCTTTAGAAGCAGAGGGCATTGTATTAACTATTTTGAAAACTAATAACTTTGGTTTTGTTGATCCAAAAGAAGTAGCAAAGAACATTCAAAAAAATACGGTACTCGTAAGTATTATGTATGCAAATAATGAGGTTGGAACCATAGAGCCGATTAGTGAAATTTCAAAAGTAATTCGCAAAGCTAACGCAAACAGAAAAAACAAGATTCTTTTTCACACAGATGCTTGCCAAGCAGCAGGAGCTTTAGATTTAAATGTTAACAGACTTGGTGTTGATTTAATGACTTTAAATGCCAGTAAGATCTACGGTCCGAAACAAATTGGTTTGTTGTATGTTCGTGCAGGTGTTACTTTAAAACCTTTAGTTTATGGAGGGGGACAGGAAAGAGGTTTACGTTCTGGCACAGAAAATACAGCGGGCATATCAGGTTTTGCAAAAGCATTAGAGATTTCCGAAAAATTAAAAGCGGAAGAAAATAACAGATTGAAGATATTACAGGGATATTTAATTAAGGAGATTAAAAAAAGAATTCCTAAGGCAATTTTAAATGGACCAGAACATTCCAGACTGCCAAACAACATTAACTTTTCTTTCCCAGGCATTGATGGTGAAGCATTGCTTTTGTATTTAGATGCCCAAGGGTTTGCAGTTTCTACGGGGTCTGCTTGTGCTTCAACAAGCCTTGATCCCTCTCATGTATTGATAGCACTTGGTTTAAGTAAGAGTAACGCAAAAGCAAGTGTGCGTATAACTTTGGGTAGAGCTACTAAAAAGAAAGATCTGCAAAAACTGCTTTCTGTTTTACCTGGTTTGGTTAAAGAACTGCGTAGGGTTGAATGGGTTGATGAAAAGAAGTAATATCTATATATGAATTCCAATACAGGCATTACAATGATGGATGAGAAGACTTTGGCTGCTGTTTCAGAACAGATTGCTAAAATTGATCCTGTAGTTAAGGCTCATCAGGGCGGTGTTGAAATAGTCAGCGTAAGTGAAGATGAAGTTGTTTTGGCTCTAAAAGGTCATTGCGCAGGCTGTCCTATGGCTCCTTTAACCTATGGCAAAATATTAAACAAATACATTCAAGAAGCTTGTCCTAAGTTAAAAAGTATTAAATACGTGGAGATGAAATAATGGCGGGAAAGATTAAATATTTAATGGTTGATAGGGAACTGTGTATAGGTGCTGCCTCTTGTGTTGCTTTATACCCCGAAGTTTTTGCGCTGGATGATGAAAACAAAGCAGTGATCTTAAAAAAAGGCGCTTTAAAAGATTCAGGTAAGACAGATGTTGATCTTTTAGAAGTTGATGCTGTTGATGACGATACTTTAATGCTTGCCGCCCAAAGTTGTCCTACTCTTGCAATATATCTTTATGATGAAAGTGGGGAACAGGTCTACCCTTAAGTCTAGAGACAAAAACAAAAATGTTTAGACAAACAAAATATCATTTAAGAAAACACTCTTTTAGTAGCAGAGTTTTTTTCTATATCCTAAGTTTTTTAATTATCGCTTTCTTAGCGATATATCTTGAAAGCGGGTTTAAGTCAGTTAGTTTTTCAAGCATATTTTTAATATTTAAAACTGTTTCTTTTGGAGAAGTATCTGTGTATGCGCTGTACACCTTTTTAAGGCTATGTTTGGCATATTTCATTTCTTTGTTTCTTGCTTTGTTTGTTGTTTTTGTTGTTACAAGAAACAAGAGGATAGAAAACTTCCTTGTGCCAATTTTCGATATTTTGCAAAGTGTTCCTGTGCTAGCATTCTTCCCATTGATAATCGTAGTTTTTGCAAGACTGCATTTGCCAGAATTAGCAGCACAGCTGGTCTTGATAATTGCGATGTTTTGGTCAGTTCTTTTTGGCGCTTTAGGAGGACTTCATCTCATCCCCGAGGAAATATTTGATGCAGCGAAGATATATAACGCAAAAGGAATACGATTGTTTTTTAAAGTTATAATTCCGGCAATCTTTCCGAACATTGTTACAGGCTCAATTCTTTCTTTTGGGGAGGGTTGGAATGTCATAATTATTTCCGAATATATTAATTACGGGAATATTCAAATTAGTTTACCTGGATTAGGCAATTTACTTTCAGTTTCTGCAGGACATAACAGCTCTTTGTTTTTGGCTTCTCTTTTAATTTTAGTTGCTTTGATATTGATTATCGATCGCATGGTTTGGCATCGTTTAACCATATACAGTGAAAGGTTTAAATTCGAATGAGTATAACTTTAGAAAACGTCTACAAAAGTTTCAAAGGACAAGAGGTTTTAAAAGACATTGATTTGGAAATACAACCCTCTGAATTTGTTTGCATTGTCGGAGAATCAGGAAGCGGAAAAACAACACTTTTAAAAATAGTTGCTGGTCTTTTGGAACCTGACAAGGGGGTTGTTCAAATCGCTGACCAATGTTCTGTAGTCTTTCAAAACAGCGCCTTGTTTCCTTGGCTAAATGTTTCAGAGAATATTTCTTTTCCTTTTAATGTTTTGGGACGAAACATGCCAAAAACACGCCTAGAGCAGATCATCTCAGAGCTTGGCTTAAAAGGCTTAGAAAAGCGCTATCCTAAGCAACTTTCAGGTGGTCAGAGGCAAAGAGTCGGTATTGCCAGAGCAATGGCTTTAAAACGCAAAATTTTGCTTCTGGACGAACCTTTTTCTGCTTTAGATGTAAAGACCTCAGAAGAGCTCCATTCCTTGCTTTTAGGGCTTTGGAGAACAAACAAGCTAACAGTCCTTATGGTGTCTCATTCCATAGAAGAAGCAGTCTTTCTTTCTGACCGTGTTGTTATTATGGACAAAGGGAAAATCAGAAGAGTTGTTACTATTGATCTTGATAGACCAAGGCAGAAAACAGACCCTATCTTTAGAAAGTACGTAGAACATATTCAAGCAGTCGTTGAAAATTAACTTGTTTAAAATATCCGCCTGGTTTAGAATCTATACAACAATTCCAAGGCGGATTTTATGTTGCGCAGACTCTCCTTCATGGAGGCCTGGGTCATACAACTGATAGTCAAGGCTGGAGGGAGACAAGCTTTGAGCAATCCTTTGCTCTTCATTCCCAACTTCTTCAACACAGCGCTTTTGTGGTTTGGCAAGGAAGCTGAGATATCGGCAGTAACCTTGGGAGGAGGCAGGGTAATACAGCTTGCAGAAACAACTCTTGGTGATGAGCTTTGTCTGAAAGCTGCCCTTGCTGCTCAAGCTCTGGTTGATGTGCAGCGCCAGCGCTTCCAGATACGTAACATCATACAAGGCGTGCACGGTACTGTTGCAGATCCAACTGATGCTTACATTGTTAGATATTTCAACGGCGAGGAAACTGTTGAAGCATTACTGCTAGGTAAGCAGCCACAGTATATGGATCCAAACTCAAAACCAGATCCGTTCTCGCATGTAATGCTGCAGTTTAAAAAGATCCACGAGCGCCCGATCATTGGTCGCGTGCCCAGAGATGTTCAGCTTGAGATAGTAAGAGAAGTCTCTGTCAGTAAGAGCCTCCAGCAGGCAGCAAGCTATTGGTTGCACTGCTATGACAATCTCCAGGAAGTCAGAAGGCAGGTTGATGACGCCATGTTTTTGACGGCTAAACTTAAGGAGGCAGGTCTTAATTCATGAAACGCTCGTATATGGGGATGCGAGCGTTTGTTGTTTCTGTTAAACTTTAAATATATGACAAAACCAAAAAAACAAGCAGTTAGATTGCCTAAGCACGTTAAACCAACAAACTACAAAATATTCATAAAACCGGATTTAAAAACTTTTAAATACGAGGCTGAAGAAACCATTTCCCTGGAGCTTTTAAAGTCTGACAGGGAGATCGTTCTACATTCAAAGAATTTGGTTATTGAATCAGTTGAGTATTTTTCTTTGGGGAAAAAATACAAACCAAAAAGCATCAAATATGAAAGCTCTTTAGAGCAAGTTGTTTTTTCATTTAGCAAGAAACTGCCAAAGGGCAGGGGAGAGCTTGGAATTAAGTTTAACGGGCTCTTAGAAGATCGCTTAAATGGTTTTTACAGGAGCAGCTATGAGCATGAAGGCAAACTCAAACACATAGCAACAACTCAATTTGAATCAACCTTTGCCCGTAATGCTTTTCCTTGTTTTGATGAGCCTGCTGCCAAAGCGGTTTTTGACGTTACATTAATGGTTCAAAAAGGTTTCCACGCAATTTCAAATACTTTACCAGTTGCGATTTCAGAACATCAAGGCTGGGAAATAGTTAAGTTTGCGCCAACCCCAAAGATGTCAACCTATTTACTTGCATTCATTGTTGGTAATTTTGAATTCATAGAAGGCAAAACAAAAAACAATGTTTTAGTAAGAGTTTTCGTGACTCCTGGGAAAAAGAAACAAGCAAAGTTTGCTTTAGATGTAGCTATCAAATCTCTTGATTTCTACGAACAATATTTTGATATTAAGTATCCATTGCCAGTTTTAGATATGATCGCACTGCCTGATTTTTCTGCAGCAGCTATGGAAAACTGGGGTGCTGTAACTTACAGAGAAACAGCGCTTTTGATCGATCCTGACCACTCATCTATTGCAAACAAACAACAAGTCGCTTTAACTATCACCCATGAGTTAGCACATCAGTGGTTTGGAAACCTTGTAACTATGGAATGGTGGACTGATCTTTGGCTTAATGAGGGTTTTGCTTCATATATTGAACACTTAGCACTTGATCATATTTTTCCTTCCTGGAAAGTCTGGGATCAATTTGTTTTCAACTACCAAGGTCTTGCATTAAGTTTAGACGCACTAAAAAATACCCACCCAATTGAGGTGGTGGTGCATCACCCAACTGAAATTGACGAAATATTCGATACCATCAGTTATTCCAAAGGCGCCAGCGTTATTCGCATGCTCGCAAATTACCTGGGAGAGAAAGATTTTCGAAATGGCCTAAGACACTACCTAAAAAAACACGCTTACGGTAATGCTGTTACTGAAGACCTCTGGCATGCTTTCGAAGAGGTTTCTAAAAAGAAGGTGGCTCCTCTGATGCGCACTTGGACAAAACAACCAGGATATCCTGTGATTTCTGTAGAAACAAAGGATGCAAAAGGAAATATTCATATGTCTCAAGAGCGTTTTTTTTCCAGCTCTGTTTCAAGAAAAGCAAACAAGAAAAAAACTCTCTGGAAAATCCCAGTTTCTATTTTTCTAAGCAAGACAAAAACAGAAAATATTTTACTAGAAAAAAATTCTGCAATAACTAAACCACTCAAAAAAGGGGAGTGGCTTAAATTAAACCTTAATGAAACTGGCTTTTATCGAGTAAAGTATCAACCTGCTTTTTTAAACGACCTTAAACAGGCAATTTTAACGAAAAAACTTGATCCAAAGGACCGTCTAGCGCTGATTAGCAATGCTTTTGCTCTGGCTCAAGCCGGATATATTCCAACAACTGAGGTTCTAGATCTTTTAGAAGCTTACAAAAACGAGGATAACTACAATGTCTGGGTTGAAATATCATCAGGACTCTTGCATCTTTCTAGAGTGTTAGAAAATGAAGATTTTAAAGACGCTTTTGAAAAACATTGCAGAGATATATTCTCACCAATGGTAAAGCGAGTCGATTGGAGCAAAAAACCCAAAGAGACGCATACACAAAGTCTTTTAAGAAGTTTAATTCTTGCAAATGCGGTTAGGTACGGAGATCAACAAACTACAGCAAAAGCTCTCGCAATGTTTAAACAACTTTCACAAGGTAAACGCATTGATCCAGATATTAAACAGATAGTTTATTCTGCGGTTGCAATTAACGGGGGATTTAAAGAATACAAACAGTTAAGAAAGCTTTATAAGCACGCAAAATTGCATGAAGAAAAACATCGTATTGCTAGAGTCTTGCCGCATTTTAAAGACCAAGAGATATTGGCTGATGTTTTGAAGTTCTTTCTTTCTAAAGAAGTCAGGAATCAAGACACAATGCTTTTCTTAGCAAGCGCGCTATCTTCAAGACGAAGCAAACATTTAGCGTGGAAATTTGTCAAACAAAATTGGAAATATTTGCTAAATAAGTTTGGAGGTGGGGGACACGAGTTTCCTAGAATCACCAGTGCGTTAGAAGTTTTTACTACAGAAAAGATTGCCTTAGATATTTCCGAGTTTTTTAAAGTTAATCCAGCGCCTGGTGCTGAGCGTTCTATACAACAATCATTAGAACAAATTCGAGCAAATGTTGCTTGGATTAAAAGTGATCGAGAAATACTTTTAGAATTTTTTAATAAATAATTGACGTAAATATCTCCCTACTGCTATCCTACAGTGAACTTAAAGCAGGGAAGATACACACAACAAGACCTCCCACCACGAGGGTCTAAACATGGCAACAAAGCAAGTCGGGGCAACCGAGCAAGGTCGCAAGATTTCAGATGCGCAGATGTACCCGCTGAAGCAGTGCACGTTCTGCACGAGCCCGTTAGAAATTAGCGGACAGTTGCAGATTTGCAGCAACCAAGGCGGGGAACCTGACTGCAACGCTGTCTTCTTCATGGGCCAGGAAGTTCGCTAGCCCCTCAACCCCAGGAGACATATGACCACCCCTCTTTCGCTTCACCAGAAGCCAGCAAATGCACCAGCGCCAGGCACTTTCGCGCACATGCAGGATCCCGGCTACGAGGAAGCTGGAAAGCCGTATCGTTGCGCACGCTGCGGTGACGATGCTTCTGGCGTCCTCTGTAAGCGCTGTAGCGACGATGCTGCGCGCGACTAGAAGTTGTTGTGAATACACTGAAACCCAGGAATTGTAGGACCTGGGTTTCGTGCTACCTAAAGGCCTAGGGGACTACTCTCTTTAAGATTTATCCCTAGTCGCACAATGTAGCTTATACGACAAATGATTTAAAAAAATAGCGTTTAATACACATGTAAGTGACCGCCTGTTGTGGTCTCAAAGATATTCGGTTTTGGGCAAAAAGAATTTGGTGAATAATATTTTAAATCACCATATTCATTAACAACAGTTAAACCAGCAGCAAGCGCGTCCTTACAAAGGTTTGATAAACGGTCCTTGTTAAGTAAGTTTCTCTGTAAAGCTATGTCAGCACACGTCCCATTTTGATGGCAGAAGCTTAAATGCTGTACAGTCGGCGGATATGCCTCTGTAATTCTCCAGTTCTTGTTCTCCCCTGCCAGTAATGTCAATTTTTTGATTAAGGCAGTATCTAAGTACTCACCACGATCAGAATCTATGACCAAACCTTTGTTTTCTATTAACACACAAGTTCTGCATAGACCAATCTCGAATTCGTCTTTGTTTGTTAAAGGATTTTCGTTTTTGGGAGTATTCAGAAATTTAATTACAAAAATAGCCAGTACTATAAATGCGATTAGTGTACCGGCTTGTTGGTAATTTAAGTTATACCGTCTATTTAACATGTAAATGACCTACTGTACTGTAATCGGTTTTAGCCGGGGCTCCACAATTTGAACCTGTATCCCCTGCTAGTTCAGCGGCTGTAAATTCGAAATATTCATTTAGTATGCTTAGATTTGCTTTCTTTGCGGCTGTACAAAGTATTTTTATGCCTTGTATGAGTTCTCCCTTTGAATAGCTGTCTCGGTTATCAATGGCAATATCAGCACATGTACCGTCAAAGTGACAATCAGAAGCATGAGCGACTGTTGGAGGCCAGGCTTCAGTGACACGCCAATTTAATGTAGTTGCTGGTGTGAAACCAGATTTTGATGCTCTCTCGTTTGCAAAATAGTAATTTAGGTTAACCAAACGCTGTGCCAAATCTTTGCTTACATAGTATTGTTTAACTCTGTTAGGATCTGTTGTCTTTTTTACTATAATCGGTAACCCCTGTGTTAAATCAATACAATTAATGCAAGGTTGGATGGTTTTAGTCCCTGCTGGCAAGTTATTATTATTCGCTGGCGGCTGTATTGTTGTTCCAGCTGTTACAATTTTACCCCCTGACAATCCCACAGGATTTCCGTTTGCATCAAGTGGATATGGTAATTGGTCAGGCAAATCAGCACAGATATTTTCTGTCTTTCCGCCTGTGTCAACTTGTAAACAATTAACCTGTGGTGCAACAAGTGCTGGAACTTTTGTAAGATTCGGATCTATGGTGTTTAAAAGCAAAAATGTACCAAAAAGGATAACTAGACCAAGGACTGTTGAGCCCATTATTTTCTTTGCTTCACTGATTGACTCAGATGTCCCGGTAATATAGTTGTATCCTGCTAAAACAAACATTAAAACCGCAATGAAGCCTGCTATGCTTATTGCGAAGATATAGATGTTGTTAATACACCTGCCTATGTTAAACGCCGAACCCATTGCGCTGTTGTCAGGTTCACAAATTTGCCCTTTTAGTATGGAACCGATGTCAGCATGCGCTAATTGTGGCACTGTAAATAAAGCAGCGTTTAAAACTGCGAAAGCCAGTATCAGTGTTTTTAAATGAATTTTTGTTTTTTCTTTCATCAGGGTTTATTAACAATATTAAAATACCAAAAACAAGCAAAGATTACAAGAAATCAGCCGGATTATATGTATACCCGTAAGGTATTTTATACGGGCCGTAGATATTAGGATATGCCCCATTCTTTATACCAAAACCCTCTGCATCATAGACTCCAAAATGCAGGTGGTATCCCCTTTCAGGGCCATAAAGCAAGCGTGTGGTGTTTCCGGTATTTCCTTCATAACCAATCAAATCGCCTTGTTTTACTTTTTCTCCGGCAGAAACTGTAAATTTAGTCATGTGTGCATAAAGAGTCATGATGTCTTTAGCAAGCTTTCCTCCTGCTGAATGCTTTATGACAACCCAGTTACCATAGGCAGTTGTTCCTGTGCCTGTGGCATAGACTACCCCGTCTGCTGCCGCATAGATTGAAGTTCCTGCTGGAGCTGCCAAATCAAGTCCATTATGAAAATCATAACCGAGTTTTGTAAACCCTGTATTGCCATATCTTTGGGTCAAAACCCCGTCCATAGGATATGCTATTATTCCATGAACTGCTTTTAAAGCATTAAAGCCTGCTTTTCCGCGCAGTTGCTGATCAAGGTCGTATATTTCTTTATTTATCTTGGCTTGCTCTTCTTGAGAAGTACTGAGAAGTTTTTGGTATTTGCTTTCTTGTCCTTTTGTTTGTTGCAACAAAACAACCCTTGAACTCTTTTGATTATTCAAAGTTTTTTGTGTTTGAGAAAGCTGATCATTCAGCTCATTAAGCTTGTTCAAATTAATCTGTAAATCTTCCTCATCTTTTTCTAACTTAGCGCGGATTTCTTTAATTTGCTGAATTAAATTAAAAATTTTGTTTTGCAAAGACTGTGCATACTGCACCTGATCCATAAAAGCGGAAAAATTATTTGAACCTAAACCAAGCTGTAGATTTGAAGTGTTGTCATATTCATTAAGTGTAATAATTAACTCTGCAAGAAGCTTTTTTTCTTGCTCTATCTGTTCTGTTTTTTCTTTTATTTGCAGCTTCGTTTGTTCTATTTGCAAATCTGTGTTTTCTATATTTGTCCTGGTAGCTTGGATGCGAATTCCTGTTGCTTTTATTTCCATATCGTACAAAGCGATTTCATTAGACAAAGTAGCTGATTGTTTTCTTTTTTGCGCAATTTGATTCTGATATTCAGTGATTTGTTTGTTTAACTGATCAAGCTGAGCTTGTTTTGATTGTTTCTGGGCCTCAATTTCTGAATTAGTAGCGCTTAATGCAGAAAAAGGGACTGTATATAGTCCCAGGGTTATCAGTAATGCTGCTATTGTTATTTTCTTTTTGTTTCTTGTATTGTTCATTACCTTTAGTATACCACAAAAAAGGTAATTTTACGAATAATTATTCAAGCATTTTTAACGCTGCTTCTAAACGTTGCAAGATTTCAAATTTACCATAGCCTAAATGAAGTGTTTCGATGATCTCAAAAGGATTTGGTGATTTTTCAAGACCAGACAAAGCAACACGCAAGGGCCAAAGCACTGATCCATTATCAAAACCATTTTGAGAAATGAACTCTTTGAGTTTGTTTTCTAAGACTGCTGCTTTAAACTCGGCGTCTGAAAGTTTTTCAAGAAAGTCCAAAGTTTTTTTAAGAGCATTTTTTGTTTGACCAAGATCTGATTTTTTCCAAATCAATATTTCAGGGAGATATTTCGGTTGTTCAAAAAAGTAATTAACCCTCTCCCCTATTTCTGACAGCGCGCTTAATCTCTCACTCTCTATTTTTGCTATTGCTTCAAGAAATTCCACTGAAACTTCTTTGCCGTTCTTGGCTAAATGTTTTTTGCCGTCTTCTGTAATTAAACCAAAAGAAATTAAATATGGAATTAAAAGATCTTTGAGTTCTGAAGCGGAAAGCTTCCTGATGTATATGTTGTTTAACCAGTTTAACTTCTCGACATCAAAGATTGAACCAGACTTGTTTACCTTTGTTAAGTCAAACTGCTCAATCAATTCTTGCATGGAAAATATTTCCTGATCTGTTTTTGGATTCCAACCTAACAAAGCAATGAAATTAATTAAAGCTTCTTTAAGGTACCCCTTTGAAAGATAGTCTTCTACTGCAACATCTCCTTGTCTTTTTGAAAGCTTGGAGCGATCTTTGTTCAAAAGTAGAGGTAGATGCGCAAATTGTGGCGCTTGCCAGTCAAAAGCTTTGTAAAGAAGAATGTGTTTTGGTGTTGAAGGAATCCATTCTTCACCGCGAATGACATGAGAAATCTGCATTAAATGGTCATCTACAACAACTGCTAGATGATAGGTTGGGAAACCATCTGATTTCATCAAGACTTGATCATCTAATGCTTTGTTTTCCCAAACAATATCCTTATAAACAAGATCTTTAACTATTGTTTGGCCGTCTAATGGAATTGCTTGTCTAATGACGTAACCTAAACCTTGATTTAAGTTTGTCTGGACGTCTTCTTTAGAAAGGTTTCTGCACTTCCTGTCATATCTTGTTGGCTGTTTCAGTGCTTCCTGTTCTTTACGTAGCTCTTCTAATCTTTTCTCATCGCAAAAACAATAATAAGCATTTCCAGACGCAACTAGTTTTTCTGCGTATTCCTTGTAAATTTCTTTTCGCTGAGACTGCAAATATGGGCCGTGTTCTCCTTTGCCGATTATTTTTCCGTTTTCTATGAAAAGACCTTCGTCATATTTCAAACCAATATCATTTAAAATATTAATTAATTTTTCTATAGCTCCTTCTATGAAACGAGCCTGATCTGTATCCTCAATCCTTAAAACAAATTTTCCTTGGTTGTGTTTTGCAAAAAGATATGCAAAAAGAGCGGTTCTTAAACCACCGACATGTAAATATCCGGTTGGGCTAGGAGCAAATCTTGTTCTTACTTCTTGATTCATAAATATTTATTTATATCTTCAACAACTATATCAACCATTCCAGAACGCACTACATGAATTGTTTTTTTAATATCTTCAGGCTTTATCCATTTGTATTCATTAAGTTCATCTAAATCAAGTTTAATCTCTGAATTATCGCCAAAGTACTTTAAGAAAAAAATGGTTTGTTCTTGTCCTTTGAATTTTAACCTGTTAAACCAAACTCTTCTTATCGTGTTGTTCCAGATATAGCTGTGTCTTTTTTTTGAATGTCCGAGGATTGAAAGATTAGTCATGTTGGTTTCTTCCGCAACTTCACGCAAGACTGCTTTTTCTAAGTTTTCTTTATAGTCAACACCACCCTGGGGAAACTGCCAATGTTCCTCATGTAGATTGCCTATTTTTTCTCCATCTCTTCCTCTTCGCGCTACAAAAACTAGATTTTCTTTATTTAGTATAACAGAGAGGACATTTTGACGGTATGGCATTGACATAAAAACCTTATACCGAAAAGCGCCGGTTATGAGCCTTACTGTGCCATTCCAAATCCTTTTTGCCCTGTGTGGCTGTAAAACAAGACGAAAGAGCCATTCAAAGCCCATATTACGCAAAAAATGAGGCGCTCTGAAGACTTTTCCAGAAACATAATCAAAAGTACCACCAAGCCCTACAGCTAATCTAATATCAAGTTCTGAAAGATGGGAGCGTATCCAATTTTCCTGTTTGACAGGTCCATATGCCACAAAAAGCATGTCTGCCCCACTTTTGTTTATATCCCCTACTAAATCTTCATTTCCTGGTCCTTTGTTTGAAAAACCAGCTATCTTTACATTAGGATATTTTTCATGAATCTTTTTAAGCACAAGCTCCGGAGTGTGCCCATGTCCCCCTAAGAGAAAAATCGAGAGTCTCTTCTTTTCAGCTAAAGCAACCAAGTCCCAAAAGAAATCAACACCGGAAATCCTTTCAGGTATTCTCTGTTTTAATTTCTTGGGCTTAAAAACAATGGCAGCTAGAGAATGGCAAAGCTGGTAGTATGTCTCAAAAATCCTGGCATAGAAATTTTTAAAACTGTATGGGACATTTAAAAAGTAAGCTAACCACTGAATTGCAACTCCGTCTGGCAAAGCAAAGTCAGCGCTATTTAAAAGCGCTCTAAAGTCGTAGTCTGTAAAAGCACGGTAAATGAACTCAGAATACGGAGTAACTAAGAAAGTTTTTTTCTTTGCATCAAGTCTTTTTTCTAAACTCTCCAGGATCCGAGCTTTATCCTGATTATTAATTTGCACCCCCAAAATATCTATTTTTTCCATACCGTTATTGCACCATTCTATCATTTTCTGTGGAAATTAACCAATATTTAAGGTATACTATGCAAAAGGAAAATTTATGGAAATTAATAAGGAGTTTAAAAAGAAATTTTCCGAGGCTCCAAAAAAATCTCAATATCTGCACTCAGAAGACCATGTTTTAGCTGATGAGCTCTCAAAAAAGCTTAATGAACCTAAACGTTTTGGCTTTTACTTAAAGATGGCTCAAAAACATGACCACAGAATTTTAAGACGCATTGCCGGAGAGGTTTTAGAAGGAAATGCCAAAAAACCCGGAGCATTGTTTGCCTTTTTAGTTAAAAAAGAACATTCAGATCCAATTAAATGAACCTGCATATTGTTTTGTACCCCAACAAGGTACTGAGAACTAAAACTAAAAAAGTTAAGTTTCCGCTAACTAATCAAGAGCGCAAGCTTATAAAAGACATGCTCGATACAGTTAAACACGCTGATGGAGTTGGTTTAGCTGCACCTCAAGTAAACCAAAGTCTTGCTCTGATTGTTGTTAATTTGGAAAGTATGGGTTTAAAACCCTTTGTTTTGATTAACCCGGAAATTATCAAAGCCTCGAAGAAAAAAAATGAAATGGACGAAGGTTGCCTTTCAATTCCAGGAGTTTTTGGTTTTGTTCCCAGACCTGAAGAAATTGAGTTTGAAGCCCAAGATGTAGACGGTAATAAATTTAGGGCAAAAGTAGATGGCATGCTTGCTAAAGTTATCCAGCATGAAATAGATCATATCAATGGTGTTTTAATAATTGACAGGATTAAAAAATACACTCAAGGCAAGGAGCTTGTAAAATAATGAGGTTTGCCAGAGACATTCTTTTTATAGACATGCAAACCACAGGGATTAATCCTGAGAAAGATTTTCCCCTGCAAATTTCAGCAGTCTTGTTAGACAAAGACAACCTCTTAGAAAAAGGATCTTTTACAAGCTACATCAAAAACCCTTTTTCCCAAACAACTAATGATAGGGTGGTACAAGCACTTGGTATACCCAGAGAAGTTTTAATAAAATCACCAAATCTAAAAGCTGTTTTAATTGCTTTTAAAGAAAAGTTTTCCTACAACGTAACTTTGGCAAGTCACAACATTATAAACGTCAACTTCTTAAGAGAATCTTTTCGCAGAACGGGCATTGAATATGAGTATGACTATCACGTTTTAGAACTCTGGACTCTGGCTTATATGTATCTATCCAAACAAAATCTAAAAAAAATACCTACTGCGGAAACCATTGGTTCATATTTTAAACTGCAAAGAAAAAACGAGAGAGACTCCTTGGAAAACTGCCGCTACTATTCAGAGATATTTAGACAGCTTGTTAAAAGATATTAAATGAAAAAAATAGTCTTTTTTGGTACATCTGAATTCTCTAAAGAAATTCTTAAAAAGCTCAAAGAACATTTTGAGATTCTTGCAGTTGTAACCCAACCAGATCGCCCTGTTGGCAGAAAACAAGAAATCTTAGAAAGCCCGGTTTCTAAAGAAGCAGGTCTTTCAAATATTCGTGTATTAAAACCTGAAAACTTAAAAGAGATCTCTTCTTTGGAACAACTAAAGAACCTTCCCAAAGCAGATGTTTTTGTGGTTGTTGCTTACGGACAAATAATTCCCAAAAAGGTTTTGGATCTTGCCCCAGCTATAAATATCCACGGTTCAGTGTTACCAAAATATCGCGGTGCCTCCCCTATCCAAGCAGCACTACTTAACGGAGAAACAGAGACAGGTGTTAGCATTATGCTCATGGATGAAAAGATGGACCATGGACCAATACTTAAAATTGAAACATTAAAGATTAAACCAGAAGATACTTTTTTTGAGCTCGAAGGCAAACTTTTAGAGCTTGCGAAGAATATGATTGTTCCTCTACTAAATGACTTTTTAAAAGGAAAGTTAAAACCTCAGGAACAAGATCACGGTCAAGCAACATTTTGCAAGGTCATCAAAAAAGAAAACGGATGTATAAACTGGAATGACAGATCAGGAGAAATCTTTAACAAATACAGGGCATATATTAAATGGCCTGGAATCTGGACGGTCTTTGAAGGAAAAGTATTGAAGATTAAAAAAATATTACCTAGCACGATCAAGGCAGATCCAGGTCTTGTTTTAAAAGATGGCTCTAAGGTTTTAATCGGCACAGCAGAAGGAAGTTTAGAACTTTTAGAGATTCAACTCGAAGGGAAAAAAGAAAATTCCATTTCTGATTTTTTGCGTGGTCATCAAAACTTTATTAATACAAAGCTTTAGTTAAATATATTTTAGGTAGGTAAAAAAGAATGGCAAAAGCTTCTCTAGCATAATTTTGCAAGAGAAGTTCTTTTTTGTAATAGCCAAAGTCCGGGTAATCCCAAAAGACCGGATTAAAACCTAGGTGTCTGGCAACTAAAACACCACGAGCAACATGATACCTGTCACTTATAACTATCACGGATTTAATATTGTATTCCTTAGCAATTTTTCTGCCTTCGTCTACATTTTGAAAAGTATTGTGTGATTTTTGATCCTTTAAAATTTTTTCTTTGGGAACACCCTTTTCTTCAGCAACGAGTGCTGAAATAGTTGCTTCAGGCAGAGAGCCCAAACCAACTCCACCGGTTGTAATGATATAGTCTGCTTTGTTTTGAGCATAAAGTTTAACTGCTTCATTCGTTCGTTCATATAGAGGATCAGATGGACTATTGTCCAAATTAACTTTAGCACCGAGTACCAAAATCGCGTCTGCGTGCTCTGGGATATTTGGTTTAAGCGAAAAACTTAAAATATATACTAATGCAGAAAGATACAAAGCTGCTGCTAAAGAAAAAACATATATTAAATATTTAGGAATTTTGCGGAACATATTAGCAGTATACCAGAAAACATGGTACACTAAGATTTAGTTAGCTTAATTAAATGTATAACGAAACAAAAACATGAAAAAAATAGCAATATTTGGATCTTCCCTGTTGCTGCTGTTTGCTTTAACTGCAGCACCTGTCTTTGCCAAAAATGATGATCCTACTTCTAAAACAGAGCAGGAACAGAGAGTGGAAGCATTGAAAAAAGCACAAGAACAAAAGCTAGAAGCAAGGAAATTAGAACAAGAAAAGAAAGACCAAGAAAGAAAAGAAAAGATAGAGGCAAAGAAAAAGATTGAAGAAGCAAAAACAGAGTGTATCAAACAAAGCGTAGAAGTGAGAAAGACGAACCTTGAAACAAACAGAGAGGCAAGAATGGAAGCAGTCAAAAAAGCTTTTTCAGCAAGAGAAACAGTTCTGCGGGGTATAAGAGAGATGCCTGTAACAACAGATGAAGAAAAAGAAGCAAAGAAGGAAGCAGTCAAAAAAGCACAAACTGATTTTAAAGCAGCAGTGAAAGTTGCTCAAACAGCATTTATGACAGCGAACAAGTCAGCCGAAGCAACGGCCAAGAAAGCAAGAACAGTTTGCAATACGAATGCTAACGCAACCGGCTCAAATGCAGTGACAAAGTAAATTTGAAATGAATAATAGAACCGCAGTTCTCTGCGGTTTTATTTTATCCTTGTTAAGTCGTTGTCTAAAATTTCAGGATGCATACCCAATATTTCTTCTTTGTAAGAAATATCTGGAATTGGATTTAGAAGATATATCCTCTTCTTTAAATAAAAAGCAATTCCCATTTCAACAAGACTGTTTGGACCAATGTAATTCTTAATTCCATTTTTATCATAGTTTGCAACCAAGATTGCATCCCCTGCTGCAATCTTTTCAAAGTGGTCTTTAATTCTGTTGGCAAGGTTTCCCTCTGTGGCCCAAGCATGATTGTTTTCACTCATGGCTTTCTTTTTAGAAGCATAATATTCTTTGGCATCAACGATATTTCCATCATGATCAGGAACTTTATCCGGCGGGATTAAAACATTAAAACCCAAAGACTCAAGCTTTGTTTTAAGCTCATACATGGAATCTATAAAAGCAATGCTGCCACAAAGGGTTATGGTCATTAGGTTATATATCAAAAACAGCTTTTGAAAGCTGTTTTTGATTGTTAGTCGATTACTGCCATAAAATTATCTAGTCCCTATCGGGGGTTTCAATCTGCTCCCCGTATTAATTTTATTAAATTCTTCCCTGATTCCGTTCTCTTTATTGCTTAAACCGGTCAATTTAATCTTTTTCGACCACTCTTTATATAATTCTACCACATTTTGATAAAGATTAAATTGACCCCTTTTCCTGATTTTACAAAGGAATGGAAAGCTGCGAGCGACAAAATTGCAATACGTTTGAGCTAAGCCTTCAAAGATTACAGCTTCATCAGCTATTCCTTTTGTTATATTTATAGCAAAAGACTCTAAAGCATTCAATATCTCAATATCCAAATCTCTTATTTCTTGATGTTTTCTATACACATCAAGACTGATTTGATTAATATTTTTGAATTCTTGCGATAACGTGTCAATATCTTCATCAAAAAAATCATCTATTTTTAAATTTTCAAAATTAACATTTACTATACCAAAGCCACAATTATGCGATAGATCATAAAACTTGTTTATCATAGGAATTATCTCTTTTCTATAAACCTCAGCAAGCTGTACAGAAATTGATCCTGCGTCCCTCTTTGATCTTATTTTCAAATCTTTTTTTGCTTGATTTAATTGCCAAAATACTATAAAACCTATAACTGCAATTAATATTTCAGCTAAATTGGATAACAAATCTGACCATTCTTTAAATGACATAAGTTAAAAAAATTAATTACAAAAAGTCTAACAACAGCGTCATGAAAAAAAGTTAAAATAAAAACACTGAATCAGTGTTATTTTTTTGGCTGGGGTGGTAGGGATCGAACCTACGAATGTGGGATTCAGAGTCCCATGCCTTACCACTTGGCTACACCCCATTAATCTTTCAAAAATCCCTTGTACCATACCAGAAATTGGCACTTTTTACAAGATCAGATATAATTCCCTTATGCTATCAATCATTAAGTTTGTGCTCTATGGTTTGTTCTTTGCAGCAGCAGTATTCCTCTACTGGTTTCTGCCAAAGTACAACTATATCCACAAAAATCCGCAGTATTGCGTGAATCTTACAGACCATGTCTTCTATTGCGGTACAGACTCGCATCTGGAGTCTTTCTACAACCTAATAAAAAAATAATGAAACTATATGCTGTAGTTTGTGCTACAGGAGGGATTTTAGTTGGTGTTTTGGGGTTTGCTTTCAAGGAATATTTTGATCTTCCGACATATATTCTTCTAATTCATCTGGTTATAGGGGTCTGGGGTTTTACAATCATCTTTAGAAAAGACAAACACAAGTAAACGTGTTGACAAAGAAAGCCTTAGGGTATTGCAAAACCTGGGCTTTTTTGGCATAATAAGCAGGTAAAATTAACCTTTTAATTAAGGAAAAGAACAAAGATATGACCTTTCCGATCATAGCAGCTGTGCTTTCTTTAGTTTACGGCATAGCGCTCATCTTCAATGTTTTGAAGAAAGAGCAAGGTAATGAGAAAATGAGGGAAATCGCTCATGCTATCCAGCAAGGAGCAAGCGCTTACTTAAACAGGCAGTACAAGACTGTTTCTGTAGTAGCTGTTGTTTTAGCAATCTTAATGTGGGTCTTTCGTTTTGATACCGGTACTATTATCGGTTTTTTGATTGGTGCAATTGCTTCAGCAATTGCAGGCTACATTGGCATGAATGTTGCTGTTAGAGCAAATATTAGAACTGCAGAGGCTGCAAAGAAAGGCTTAGCAGAAGCTCTTTCTGTAGCTTTCCAAGGCGGAACTGTTACAGGTTTGTTTGTTGTTGGTCTTGGTCTTCTTTCAGTAGCAGGGTTCTATGCTTTAAACAAAGATCTAAATTCTTTAATTGGTCTTGGTTTTGGAGCATCGTTAATTTCAGTATTTGCAAGACTTGGCGGTGGAATATTTACCAAAGGTGCTGACGTTGGTGCTGATTTGGTAGGAAAAGTAGAAAGCGGCATCCCAGAAGATGATCCAAGAAACCCAGCAGTCATAGCAGACAATGTTGGAGACAATGTTGGAGATGATGCGGGCATGGCAGCAGATCTTTTTGAAACATATGTTGTTTCTGCAATCGCAGTTATGCTTCTTGGTTCTTTAACCTTTAAAAACTTTGAGGGTGCTATCACCTATCCCCTAATCTTGGGCGCAGCTTCCATTATCACGACAATAATTGGAACGCTCTTTGTCAGAATTGGTTCTAAAAAAAGCATCATGGGAGCCCTTTACAAAGGACTCATAGTTTCAGGTCTTCTTTCTGCAATTGCTTTCTATCCGATTACTCAAAGCATGATGGCTGCTCAAACCCAGTTTACTTTCTGGCAGCTATATATCTCAGCCATTATGGGACTTCTTGTTACAGCGGCAATTGTTTTAATCACAGAATACTACACTTCTAAAAGCTTTAAACCAGTAAAAGACATTGCTCAAGCATCAACAACGGGACATGGCACAAATATCATCACAGGTCTTGCTGTTTCCATGCAATCTACAGCTTTGCCTGTCTTAGTTATTGTTATTGCAATTTTAGTTGCTTTTAACCAAGCTGGCCTTTACGGAATCGCACTTGCTGTTATGAGTATGTTGTCTTTAACAGGAATTGTTGTGGCAATAGATGCTTTTGGTCCGATAACTGACAATGCAGGCGGTATTGCTGAAATGGCTAACTTACCACAAGAAGTAAGAGATATCACAGATCCTCTAGATGCAGTTGGCAACACAACTAAGGCTGTAACAAAAGGTTACGCGATTGCTTCAGCAGGGCTTGCTGCCATTATTTTGTTTGCTTCTTTTTCCCAGGAATTAACAAACAGGGGTCTTAACACAGGCTTTGATATTTCAGATCCTAAAGTCTTAGTTGGTTTGTTCATCGGTGGACTTCTGCCATACCTTTTTGCTTCAATTGCCATGCAAGCTGTAGGAAAGGCTGCGCATGCTGTTGTTGAGGAAGTCAGAAGACAGTTTAGAGAAATAAAAGGGATTATGGAAGGAATCGCAAAACCAGACTATACCAAAGCTGTTGATATCGTTACTAAAGCAGCAATCAAAGAAATGGTTGTGCCTGCATTAATTCCAGTTGTTGTGCCAATCATTGTTGGATTAACACTTGGTGCAAAAGCATTGGGTGGTTTGATTGTTGGTTCAATTGTCACTGGTTTGTTTGTTGGTATATCTATGACCACAGGTGGTGCTGCTTGGGACAATGCAAAAAAGTATATTGAGGAAGGAAACCACGGCGGAAAGAAATCCTTTGCACACCAATCAGCTGTTACAGGAGACACTGTTGGTGATCCTTACAAAGACACAGCAGGTCCTGCAATTAATCCGATGATCAAAATCATCAACATAGTTGCACTGTTAATGGTTAAGTTCTTAAAACACTAAGTATCTAGACGTGGCACAGGGGCGATCTCTAGCTGCGAGATCGCCCCTGTTTTGCTGCCCGAGAACTCAGCGCATCATGACCGTAGCAGGCTCCAGTCGCCCGAGTCCATGCTCGGTGGTGCCGGAGGCACTCTTGAGGTACATGTAGAAGATCAGCTGGTCAGGAAGGTCGCGCGGTGACCGACGCAACACTTCATCATAGAGATCTGCGAGCACGCACTGGGTCCAGTGATCCAGACCACGGAACGCCTCCACGAACTGGTCACGGCAGGATTTTGCTTCTGCCTCGCTTTCCGCAATTGAGGCATCACGGAGCAGTTGTATCATGTCGGTCTGTGTCATAAGCCCCCGGGCTTTAGTGTATTTCCTCCTGCATAACCAACGTAAAAAAATACCACTTTCCGTGGTACTTTGTCAATAAACCATGTAAAATTTTCCTATATAATAACTCCCCCGCCTAAACACTCTTTTCCCTTGTACAATACAAGACTTTGCCCTGAAGATATGGCAAACTGTGGTTTTTTGAACTTAACTAAATATCCATTTTTTTCTTTGAGAATAATTAAATCCTGTAATGTTTGCTGATGCCTGAAGCGTCCTTTGCAAATTAAAGGAAACTTGGAAGGATGATCAATCCAGTTAATTTCTGAAAGATGTATTTCTTTAAGCTCCAAGAGCTTGTCATGTGGGTTTTCTGTAACTATTAAAAGGTTTTTTTTAATATCTTTTTTTGCGATATAGTACGGTCCGCCTTTGCCCCCAATTCCCAAACCTTGTCTTTGTCCTAGGGTGTAAAAAGAGGTTCCTTTGTGACTGCCTAAAACATTTCCTTTAATATCAATGATTTTGCCTGTTTTGGGTTTAAGTTTTTGAAAAAGGAATTGATCTAGACGGATCTTTCCGACAAAGCAAAGACCCATGCTTTCTTTTCTTTCAGCATTAGGCAAACCTAATTTTCTTGCTAAGGTCCTAACTTTGGCTTTCTTTAAATGTCCTATTGGAAAGAGAATGTGTTTTAACTGTTCTTTCTTTAGGTTGTAAATGAAGTATGTTTGATCTTTGAATTCATCATTGGAACGAAAAAGATTATTTGCTTTGCTTTGTGCGTAATGACCTGTGGCAATGTAATCAAAACCCATTTTCATGGCTTTACCATACAAGAGTCCGAACTTAATCTCTTTGTTGCACATGACATCTGGATTCGGGGTTCTGCCTGCTTTGTATTCTCTGAAAAAATACTGCATTACTTTTTTTTGATATTCTTTTTCAAAATCAAAAGTGTGTAAAGGAATGTTTAAAAAAGCAGTAACTTTTAAAGCTTCTCTACGATCATCAAGCCAAGGACATTCATTACGAAATAGTCCCTCTGTAGAGCTCCAATTTTTCATAAAAGCAGCTTCTACTGCATATCCTTGCTCTAACAACAAAGCAGCGCTTACTGCGGAGTCTATTCCGCCTGAAAGCGCCACAAGGACTTTTTTCTTTGGTTTTAACGATTTTTTAAATCTCATCAAGCTTTACTGATTCCCCTGGTTTAAGGACTTTTTTGGGAGTCTCTGATACTTTAACTGATTCCAGGGTCTTTAACAAGGCATCTGGTGTTTCTGTGTTTTTAATTTTTTGATCAGCCATTTTAGCGACTGTATCCCAGATGGGATTTTGATCTCTCTTGTTGTTATTTCCGTTTGCTTGTTTCTTTTTCTTTTTTTTCTTTTCGTGATCGTCCTCTATTTTTTGCACTGCTTCTTGAATAACCATTGTTTTAGGTGGCTCTGTGACAACAGGTTCTTCTGCCAAAGGAGCTGGTTCTACTGCTGTTTGAACTGTTTCTTCTTCTCCTTCCAAAGCTTGGTTTCCGGCAATTAAGGCTGCTTGCTCATGGAATTCTTGCCCCATCCACTTGGTTATCTTTTCTTCTACGTCTGATACGGGATTAGCATAGCGTTCTCTTGAAACTCTGATGATTTTTTCACCATTGTCAGTTTTTTCATATGTTCCTGGAGGAAGCGTTTCTGCTGTAAAAGGATCTGAGGCAACTCCGTTTATCATGAGCTTTAAAATGACAGTGTGCTTGGGAATGTTAACAAGATCATTTTCCGTAAAAATCGGCATGAATTCTTTTTCCAAAAACTCTGCATCTGCAGCACCAACCCTAAAGGTTACTATTGTGCCGACGTTGCCAAAAACCGCGTCTCTGACCTTAGTGTTATTATCCTGGACCAACTGACCAATATATTGGTGACCGACAATTAAGTTTAGACGATATTTTCTTGCTTCAGAAAGGATTGTGGCAAATGATTCTGTGGCAAAATTTTGAAACTCGTCAACATAGAGGTAAAAATCATTACGTTCTTCTTCTGGAATATCAACACGAGAAAGCGCTGCCAGTTGCAGTTTGGTAATAATCATAGCTCCAAGCAATGCAGAATTATCTTCACCAACACGTCCTTTAGAAAGGTTCATCAGGAGAATCTTTTTGTTGTCCATGAGCTCTCTTAAATCAACGGTTGATTTAGGCTGCCCTACAATGTTTCTTATTATCCCGGATGAAAGGAATTGTCCGACCTTGTTTTGGATTGGAGCAATTGCTTCCATTCTGTATTTTTCATTCCAGTTTGCAAATTCATCCTGCCAAAAAGATTTAACAATCGGATCTTTTATATTATCAACGATCCGTTTCCTGTATTTTTTGTCGATGAGCATTCTGGAAATTCCAAGCAATGTATTTCCTGGGGAATCAAGTAATGCCAAGATGGCGTTGTTTAAAATATATTCCATACGAGCAGACCAAAGGTTTGCCCAAATCTTGGTAAAAACTCCCATAAGTCCTGAAGCAACTAAATGTTTGTATCTTGGATCAACTGATTCTAAGATATTGAACGCTATGGGAAATTCCATGTCCGCAGGGTTGAAATATACAACATCATTTATTCTTCTTGCCGGGATATAGTTTAGAATCTTTTCTACTGAGTCGCCGTGTGGATCAACAAAAGCAAGTCCATTGTCATTAACAATGTCTTGAATGATCATGTTTTCCATCATCGTGGTTTTGCCCATACCGGTTTTTCCGATGACATACATGTGCTTTCTACGGTCTTCTCTCTTAATACCAAAAGGCACCTGCTTGTTGCGGAAATTGGTTTTGGCAAATAATGTGACTTCGTTTTCGTCTACCATAGTTTAAGAAATAATTGGGAGGTTAGCCGGTGGCTGACCTTTTTTAATGTCTATTCTTTCAACAGGAGGTGTTGAAACCGTGTTTAATGGGAAGTGGTAAAGGGTAGCTAACTCTTCAATGTTCATAATCATTGGATCTGCTCCTATCCATCTGCTTCTGTTAACAAAACCTTTTAAAAGCAAATGTTTTCTCTCCATGATCATAAAGTTAACAAAAGGTCTTTCAATGGCTTCAAACATCGCATAGTTGTAGTTTGTCCAAGTTCCTGAAACATCAGGTTTCAAGTTATTTGAATTAACTGCACCAAATTGTCTGTAAGCGCCAACCAGCAAGCTTTTCTTTGTTTTGTCGAACTTGTCTTTAGGAGCAATGTAGAGATGACGGATTTTTGTTTGATATGCAGGCTTGGTTGCTTTCATTTCTATACCCTTAACTGTGTTTCTTTCACCTTCAGTCATGCGCATAACTTTAGGTTGTTTTTGCTCCTCGCCGTGACCACCATGCCCCCCACCCTCTTGTATTGCTTCTAGAACAGTCTTTTTGCTACCCCAGGCGAGAAAAGGAAAGATCCTCTCTAAGAAAGGCACGTGATGTGAACCCTCTTCCTTTAAGTTCTGTACAACTTCAGTAACATGAGGTGCCCATTCCTTATCAGCAACTGGTCGCATAACTATCTGTATGGCCATGAGCTCATGAGGTTCTGCTCTGCTTAAGGCTTCTAAGACCCCAGCCATTGGATCAATTATTGACTCTTCTGCTGCAGGGTGCTCAAATTCTCTCCATGTCCTTATGGGATATGCCCAATCTTTAGTAAATTTGTATTCAGTACCCCACATATCCCAGGAAGAATTTTCATCAAGATGTTTTAGATTTTTCATGTAGTCTTCAACTTCCATGATTTCAGCGTTTGGATAATATGCATAAAAAGAACTTAAAGCCAGGCTCCTGTTTTTTTCAGGAACTGAAATAATGAAAGAAATCTTGCCGCCTAAGCTGACTATTTCCGCTGTCCACCAAAGATTAACTAAACCCTCCAACCAGCGTTCTGCCCAGGTGAAGTTTTGGTGCATGGCATGCATGCTTGCAAAGATCTGTTCTACAGCCAATGTGCTTTGAAGATTCTCTTTTTCAATTTTAATATGTAAAAAAATTCTTTTGTTCGAAAGAACATAATCATCTGCAATCTTGTCTTTGTAAAGCTTCTGAACGATATAGAAAGCGGCAATGACGAAAAGAACCCAGCCATACCAGTGTACAAACAAATACCATCCTGTGGAGATGGTTGAGCCAAACCCTTCTGATATCGTTGAAAAGATTCCCATTTTTTGTTTCTAGATTTTAAGCAAAATTATTTTGCTTTGGCTAACTCGTACTTGTTTCTTTGAACTTTGTTAAAAAGACTCTTGTTGGAAAGCGCAACTAAAACAGTATTTCTCTTAACCATACGCTTTTTCATAACCTCGGCAATTATTTCATCGCGGCTTAGAGGCTGGTTTGCTTTTTGAAGTATTTCTATGATGACGTCAGCAACCACGCCTTTTTTGTAACCCCATTCAGTTAAAGCGTAAATACCACGACCCACTAAAACAAAACGTCCGTCTTTTATGAGTTCATTGTGCACGCTTTCTTTGTTTGCCGTACGTTTGTCAAAACCGTGCTTGTTGATCATTTCAGTAATCTCTGAATAGTGAGCAGGCTTAGCATGATGTTTTAAGACAATGTATGCTTTATCACCAACATCTTTTGGCTTAATCTCACGCCACTCTTTCAAACCATATTCACCAAAAGGATTTTTTGCAATCTCTTTACTAATTTCAATGTAAGTTTTTAAAACTTTTTCGTTTAACTCGTGCTCATTGTTTCTGTAAAACTCGCTGGCTTGCAGTTTTTCAATGAGATTAAACTCACTGATTGGCTTGCCCTCTGCTTTCAATATTTCTCTAGCTGTCTTTATGATGTTTTCAAAAAATTCATGATTGTAAGTAACTGAAGCCCAAGCTGCGTGGTAAAGCTCAGATTCTCTGACTTCTAAAAGTTCTTCAGCAATATGCAGCAAAAACAAAACCGAACGCTTTTCTTCCTCAGTTGATTCAAAGCTTAACATTTTGATTAATTCCAGCTCTTTGATGATTCTTCCTGAGTCATGGATGATATGAGCAAGCACTTTTACTGAATCAGCAAGCTGTTCTTGGTCTAGTTTAGAACGCAAAAACTTGATTGAATCTTTTTCAATTTGTCTAACACGCTCTCTGGTTAGATTATGCTCCTTACCTATTGCTTCTAAAGTTCTAGCAGGAAAGCCAAGCAAGCCAAAACGCTTTGCTAGGATCTGACGATCTCTTTCTTTTAGCAAACTCAAAATCTTGCTTGCTACCAAAGCAGGCTCAAAATTCTGCAAAGAGACAGTTTGTTTGCTGTCTATTATTTTATCCAAAATCCCTGATATTGCTTTTTTTTCTTGCTCTATTGGATCTGACATAAAAGGCGTATTTTTCTATACGCCTAGAATATATCATAAACTTTACATTGTGTCAAGGTTCTGGTTTTACGCTCTTCTGTGCTGCCATTTCTCCCAAACAACCAACAAGGGGCTAGCTATGAAGATTGAAGAGTATGTTCCAGCTATGACTCCGACAAAAAGAGCTAGAACAAAGTATTTTATTGTAGCGCCTCCGAAAAGCAAGAGCGACAAAAGCACAAACAAAACAGTTAAGGAAGTGTTTAAGGACCTGACTATGGTCTGATTAATGCTGTGATTCACAATTTCTTCTATTGGTTTGCCTGCTTCTACTCTCATGTTCTCTCTGATTCTGTCAAAAACAACAATTGTGTCATGCACAGAAAAACCAAGCACAGTAAGTAGCGCTGTAACAAACATTGTATCAACTTCAACATGCGCAAAATGACCAAGCACTGAAAACAAACCAAGCACGATGATTAAATCATGAAGCAAAGCAATGATTGCAGCCCAACCGAATTTCCAAGATGTGATTGGTTTAGTTATTTTTCTGAAAGCATAGGCTATATAGAAGACAATACCTAAGGAAACTAAGACTAACTGCCAAATTGCTTTCCAAATTAACTCCTTGCTAACAATCGGACCAATCAAACTATATGATTTTTCAGTAAATTCACCCTGACTTGCTTTTAACCCTGCGTATATTTTTTCAAGCTGATCTTTTTCTAAAGCTTTGGTTCTGATGATAACATCATTCTCCCCTGCTGTTTGTACAGCTGCGTTGTCTACTACCTTGGAAACTTCATCTTTTATGATTTGTATATTTGGCTGACTCTTGAAAGAAAGCTGAGCCAAGGAACCACCTGTAAAATCAAGTCCTGGCCTTAAACCATAGAGAGAAAGAGAAATTACTCCTGCCAAGAAAATAACTCCTGAAACTGAAAACCAAAATTTGTAGTGTTTTATGATATTCAACATTGCTTTACTTTCCTTGAGCTGTTAATTCTTTGTTCATTTTGCGCACACCGAAAAGCCACGGATGTGACAAAATGTTGTGACCAACAAACATTTTAAGGAACGTTCTCGTAACTGTAATTGCCGTAAACAGGGAAATTATAATACCAATAGCAAGGGTTTCTGCGAAACTCTTTATTGCCGGTGTTCCAAAGATATACAAGATTAAAGTTGTAATTAAGCTTGAAGCATTAGAATCTCTAATTGAAAGCCATGCTCTGTTAAAACCGTCTTCCAAGGCCTTGTTAACATCTTTTCCTAAACGAAGTTCTTCTTTAGTGCGTTCAAAGATTAAGATGTTTGCATCAACTGCCATACCGATAGACAAGATAAAACCTGCAATACCGGCTAGAGTTAAAGTAACAGGATGCAAACCTCCAAGAAGCATTAAAATTAAATATGTAGCACCGCCCAAGACTCCAAACCACCAGCTTGAAGTTAGAGCAAGCATCAAAAATGCTCCAACTAATAAAACAGCTGTCACAGAAATACCGATCTTAAAAATCGCGAATGTTAACAATGCGTAAATTGCTAAAGCAAAAACAGCTAAAAAACCAGGGAGTCTGTAATAGACAATCATGAATAGAGCAATCATTAACAAACCAATTAACCCAGCAACAACGCTTTTCTGAATAGAGTCCTTACCTAAACTTGCACCAACATTTTGCTGAGAAATTAAATGAATTGGTACAGGCAAAGCACCGGAGTTTAATCTGGAAACTAACTCTTTTGCTTCTTTAACAGTAAACTGTCCTGTAATCACGGCTTTACCGTCTGTGATGACATTCTGAACTGTTGGTGTTGAAAGCGGAGAACCATCTAAGAAAATGGCAACTGGTTTGCTAATATTCCTTGATGTAATTTCTGAAAAAAGCTTTGCGCCATTTGAATTAAACTGCAAGAGAATCTGAGGATTTCCCGTTTGCTGGTTAAAATCTACAGTTGCTGTATCCAAATCTTTTCCGGTAAGTCCTGTTGCTTTCCACTGAGAGAGTGGATCCACAACTGCTTTGCCATCAACAACTGTTGCTGTTGCTGGTTCGTTGCTTACTTCTCTAAACTCCAAAAACGGAGTTTGACCAATAACTTTTATGGCTTCGTTAATATCAGTAATACCAGGTAGTTCAACAATGATTCGGTCAGAGCCTGCCGATTCAACCAGGGGTTCCTGAACTCCAAAGTAAAAAACCCTGCGCTCTATAGCAGATCTTAAAGACTCCATTGCTTCTCTTTGTTTTTCCGGAGCAACTTCTTTTAAATCGCCTTGATATTCAAGATGGCTTCCACCTTGGAGGTCCAAGCCCAGATGGGGCTTAAACTCCCTTGTAAAGCTAATTTTAAGCTTTTTAAGGTCAATTTTACTCCCCTTTGGATGATCTATATATGCTGCAAAAGCCGCTATTAAGAGTATAAAAAGGAAAGTCACGTAGAGCCGTAGATTTTTTCTCATGTTTTCAGTTTTACTTTAATTTCTTTAAAAAGACTTCTCTTAAAGAAGTCCCCTACATATTAATATTTTTTAGGCTTTTTGTCTAAAGTCTTCTTAACATAGTCTTTTAAAAGCCAGGAACTAGACTGGATCTTGCCGCCTGTGCCAATATTAAAAACCATCTTGCAGCCAATTTCCTTGCAGACAGCAACCTCAGGAATATTGTTTAATTTCCTATCCCCGCCATTTGCGAAGATATCAGGTTTGATCTTTCTTAGCTCTGAACAAACACTCATGTCCTTAGTGTTCTTTGTGTGCCTGGTTATGACAACATCATCAACATCTGAAAAGGCGCGAATGACTTCAGCACGATCTTTTTCATTCATAAAGCCAAAACCTTTTTTGAGTTTAATCCAATTGTCGTTGTTTAGTATGACAACTAACTTGTCACCAAGCTTTTTTGCCTCGGAAAACATGCGCACATGTCCAGGGTGAATAGGATCAAATCCCCCGCTTACAGCGACGACAATTTGTTTTTTCTTTTTTTTAGTGTTCATGGTTGTGATCATGTTCATGATCGTGTTCGTGTTTTTCTTCTTTAGGACGAGCGTCTTCAATCTTCTTGATCTCATCATTGATATTTTTTGCATACTCGCGAATCTTTGAATCATCGCCGGTTAAAATCTCAGCCATCTTTTTAGCGTCTATATTTAAAGCAACACCTAAAGCAAGCATGTGCGATGAAATGGACCAGACTCTTTTATCCAGATCGTGCATTTGCATAGCTATTTCATAGAACATCTGTTCGTTCTTGGTTGGTTGTTTTTGTTGAAAATCGTTGGGCATGTTTTCCTTTGTTAATTGTTTTTAATATTATTCTAAAGAAATGATTTGAATTCCTTTTTCTTTGATCTCTTCCTCGGGCCAAAATAGCTTGTCTAACTTAAACTTTCCGACAAATGTTACTTTCTTTTCTACGCTTCTACCTGTATATTCTTTGGTTTCTGGATTCCATTCTTCAAGTATCAGTGTGTCACCTTCGCTTATTTCAAAATCATTAAGACGAAGCTCATACTTTTTCTTTCCAGAAACCACAGCCTCAAAATATTCTGGCCAAATTTTTTTCTTAATTACTGTCATACTTTTTCTTAATGTACAAACCGATCAATACTGTTTCCTCTAAGACATGGTTTTCCATTGCTTTTTGTACTTCCTTCTTGCTTGCTCCTTCAGTTAGTTTTAATTCCGCATCCAGCGCATATATCTTAAAAAAATATCTGTGCTCTCTATCTGGAGGACAAGGTCCATGGTATTTCAAATTACCAGATGTTCCCCTGCCAGAAACACCTTGTGGTTCCTCTCCTTCAGCAATTACAGAAACTACAGGAGGAATATTAAACTTAATCCAATGATCCCAGACACCATCTTCTCGCAAATGTTTAGGGACATCCGGATCATCCATTATTAATACTAGCGATTTTGTTCCCTCAGGAATTTCACTAATCTCCAGCGGAGGGTTGATGTCCTGACCTTCACATGTATATTTTTCTGGGATACTTGAATTGTTATCAAATTGAAAGCTCGTTAATTTCATATTACTTCCCATGACACTTCTTATATTTCTTCCCTGACCCGCAAGGACAAGGGTCATTCCTGCCGATTTTCTCCACTGAATCTGCTGTGGTTGTTTCTGTAGAAACTTCTTGGGCATTCTTAGCAAGTTCTTGTAATTCTGAAACCGGTTGTTTCTGAACTGTTACTTTGTATATGGTATATACAATCTGGGAATTAATCTGAGCAAGCAAACGTTTAAATAAGTCAAAAGATTCACGCTTGTATTCAACTAATGGATCTCTTTGTCCATAACCCCTTAAACCAACAGAGTCTCTTAAATGCTCCATGGTTTCTAGATGTTCCATCCAAAGATTGTCTAAAGCTTGTAATGAGATACCTCTTTCAATCTGCCTCATTATTCCTTCCTCTGGAAGAGCTTTTTCTTTTTCTTCGTATCTTTGTTTAGCAAGCTTAACAGCAAAATCAGTGATGGCAAATTCTGAATCTCCCGGCTGTTTTGTCATTTCAACAATTTTTCCTGCCTCTACATTGCCCAGAGGAAAAATTGAGTTCAAAGCATTCAGCAGTTCCTGAATATCATTTTCTGCTAGAAAGTGGTTTTTAACAAGCTCTGAAACTTCAGTTTCAACAAGAGAAAGTATTTCTTCTTTGTGATTGCTACCTGCTTCTAGCCAAGCCCTACGTTTTCCGTAGATTATCTCTCTTTGCTTGTTCATGACATCGTCATATTCCAAAACATGCTTTCTGGTGTCAAAGTTTAATCCTTCAATCTTTTTCTGTGCTTGTTCAATTGATTTTGAAACTAAACCTGCTTCAATCGGTTGATCCTCTTCAATTCCCAAAGTTGTCATTAATCTCTGCAAACGCTCACCGCCAAAAAGACGCATTAAATCATCTTCCAAAGAAACAAAAAACTGAGAAGAGCCGGGATCTCCCTGACGACCAGAACGTCCTCTTAACTGGTTATCAATTCTTCGGGATTCGTGTCTTTCAGTTCCAAGAATATGCAAACCACCTGCTGCTTTTACTTTTTCCGCTTCATCCGGATCTACTGGGTTTCCTCCAAGCAGAATGTCAACACCACGACCTGCTATGTTTGTGGCAACAGTTATTGCACCAAATCTTCCTGCTTGAGAAATGATATGTGCTTCACGTTCGTGGTTCTTTGCATTTAATATCTCAAAAGTTAAACCCGCTTTTTTAAGGTGTTCTGCAAGTAATTCGTTCTTTTGGATGGAAACAGTACCAATAAGCAGGGGCTGCCCTTTCTTATGTCTTTCAATAACCTCTCGGGTAATGGCTTCAAACTTGCCTTTTTCTGACTTGTAAACTGCATCTGCTCTGTCTTCCCTGATCATTGGTCTGTGTGTTGGTATGGCAACAACTTCTAATTTGTAGATGCTGAAAAATTCTTCTGCTTCAGTTAGCGCAGTACCAGTCATACCGGCAAGTTTTTTGTACATTCTGAAGTAATTTTGGAAAGTGACAGTTGCCAGGGTTTTGCTTTCCTGCTGAATCTTCACGCCTTCTTTTGCTTCTATTGCCTGGTGCAAGCCATCTGAATATCTTCGTCCGAACATTAAACGACCCGTAAACTCATCAACTAAAACAACCTCACCGTCACGAACAACATAATCTCTGTCTAATTTAAACAAAGCTTTTGCTCTCAAGGCTTGTTCGAGATGGTGCACTGTTGAAACGCCTTCCTCTTCATAGATGTTTTTAACATTTAAAAGCTTTTCCAATTTTTCAATACCTGTTTCTGAAAGAGCAACGCCTTTTTTCTTTTCATCAATACTGTAATCAGAACCGTGCTCTAATTTTTCAACCAACTCTGCAAAACGGTAATACTTATCAGTTGGATCTGTGTCTGGTGCTGAAATGATCAAAGGAGTACGCGCTTCATCAATTAAAATGCTGTCTACTTCATCAACAATGGAAAAATGAAGCTCTCTTTGAACCATTTGCGAAAGATCAGCAACCATGTTGTCACGCAAATAGTCAAAGCCAAATTCATTATTTGTACCATATGTAATATCAGCTGCATACGCTTCTCTTCTGGAAACTGTGCGCATATGTTTAACATCTAAAACAAAACCTTGGGTTTCACTTTCCAAGCGCTTAACTTCTTCTTCTTCAGGAGCGTATTCAGGATCATAGATGAAAGACTGCTGGTGCTGAATCGAAGACACAGACAAACCAAGCATGTGATATATAGGACCCATTAAAGAAGCATGCCAACGAGCCAAATAGTCGTTAACTGTAACCAAGTGAGCGCCTCTTCCTGTCAAAGCATTTAAAACCAAGGGTAGGGTTGCTGTTAAAGTTTTTCCTTCTCCGGTTTTCATTTCAGCAATCTGACCTCTGTGCAACGTAATACCACCCACAAGCTGAACATCATAATGTCTTTGCCCGATTGTTCGCTTTGCGGCTTCTCTTGTTAGCGCAAAAACTTCAGGAAGTATTTGATCTAATATTTTCTTTTGAACTTCGTAATCTTTAGGGCCATTTTCATCAGAGAGTTGCTTTTTAAAAGACTGAACTTGTTCTTTAATCTGAGCGTCTGTTAAACCTTTAAAACGCTCTTCTAAAGCGTTTATTTCATCAACAACGCCCTTTAGCCTTGAAACGACTCTTTGGTTGCCTCCAAAGATTTTTTCTAAAAATGACATGCGTATATTATATGTTTTTTGGGGGGAAATAACAACAGAAAAGGTTAAATAAAGGGAAAATCAAATCTTGACATTTTCAGCACTTTATGGCATTATATATACAACCATCAAGGAGGATGTATAAGTGAGCACAAAAGTCCTAGTAGTCGAGGATCAGGAAGCGGTTCGCAGATTCATCGGGGATCTGATTCTACGCACAAACCCCGATGTCAGCGTAGTGTTGGCTTCCAGCGTATCGGAAGCTTTCTCAGCGATCGAAGACAGCGAAACCTTCGACGTACTGCTGACAGACTTCGACCTGGGTGATGGCACAGGCAACGATGTCGCTGCGAAGTTCGCTGCGAAGTTCCCGAAAGCGAGCATGTTCGGGATGAGCGGCAACCCGAACAGCGCTTTCAACCCGCAACACTTCACCGTGATCTTGAGCAAGCCTTTCGGCGAAACCGAAAAGGCTGCTCTCACCGACATCTGCTCATGAACAAGAGGCCCCTGCAAGCAATTGCTGGGGCCTCGTTCGTTATCTGTCTACTTTCCTTTGCGCTCCTAAGCGCCTTCTTTGAGAAACAACTCTATCTTTATTCTTCATCAACTGTTCTTTAATCTTTGGCAAACAAAGGTCTATGGCCTCAAAAAAATCATTACCAAATGCATCTGCATAAATTCCCGGCTTTGGCATTATTGTTACCTCAGCACGAGCAATGAGCCCTGTTTTGTGCTTTGTGGTGTTCTGCAACTCCACATGAATATTATTCTCTGGTCTTAAAAACTTTTTTAATTTCTCCAAATTCTTGTTAACATAGGCAATTTCTGATTCACTAACTTTTGCGTTTGTCTTCTTTATGGTTACTGACATTTTATTTTTCTCCTTTCTTAAACTATTTTAACTTCAAATTCCAATTCTACACCAAACTTTTCTTTGACCTTCTCTTTACATGTTTCTGCTAATTTCAGTATATCATTACTGCTAGCATTTCCGGTGTTGATAAAGAAGTTACCATGTTTTTCAGAAATCTGCGCTCCGCCAATCTTCAAACCCTTTAAACCTGCTTGATCAATTAAATATCCGGCTGAGGTTCCATGATTTCCAGGTCCTAAGTTCTGAGTAACATTCTGAAACATACAACCGCTATTCAATGTTCCATAAGGTTGGGATTCTGTTCTGCTTTTCAAATATTTAGCATATGTTTTCTTTGATTCTGAAACATCTCCTTTTGGAAGCAATATCGCTGCTCTTAAAGCTATGAGGTTTTTTGTCTTTATGGCTGAAGAGTCGTATTTAAAATCGAGTTCTTCTAAACTTAACCTCTTCACTGAGGATTCTCTATCTTCAGGGTCAATGACATCAACCCAGAGCAAATGTTTAGAAAGCAGATCATCTTTCCAGTGGGCATTGTTGTAAATTGCTCCGCCTAAAGTACCAGGAACAGTAGCCAGCTTTTCAAAACCAACCAATCCGTTGTTGTTAGCAAACTGATTTATGATCGGTAAAACATTGCCTGTTTCAGAAACAACTAAACCATTTTGTCCCTGATCTTCAAAAGAAAGACCTTTACCGAGGCTGCGTATGACAACCCCTTTAAAACCTTGGTCGCTAATTAACATATTGGTACCTCCGCCTAAAACCAAGAAAGGTAAATTGTGTTCCTTGCTAAATTTTAAAGCTGAAAGAAAATCAGCATCGTTTTTTGCTTCAACAAAAAAACTAGCAGGCCCCCCAATTCTAAAAGATGTGTACTTTGAAAGCGTGATATTCTCTTGCATATTATGCTCCTAATTCTTTCTTTAAATCATAGACTAAAGTATTAAATGAACCAACAGCCATAACAATGACAACATCGCCGTCTTTTTTTTCTTTTCTGTATTTATCCAAAGCATCTCTTTTGTCTGAAACATAAAATACGTTTTGCTGATGTCGAGAAACCGCTCTAACAACATCTTGTCCTGATATGCTGCTTGGTAACTTCTGTTCTCGTGCCGGATACACTTCCGCAATATACACCAAGTCAGCAGAATTAAAAGCTTTTTCTAAATCAGCAAGAGTTTCTTTTGTTCTGGAATATGTGTGCGGTTCAAAAAAACAAACTATTCTTTTTTGAGGATATTTTTGTTTTGTTGCTTCTAAAGTCTCTCTGACTGCTGTTGGATGATGTGCATAATCATCAATAACCGTGATGCTGTTTTCATATATTAACTCGTAACGTCTTTTAACGCCTGTGTATTCTAAGAAATATTTTTCAAACTGCTTAAAATCAAAGCCTAAAGCTTCCAAGGTTGTTTTAGCGGCAAGGTAGTCATAGGCATAGGCTTTACCCGGTAATTTGTAATTCTTCTGCTCTGAAAGTGAGAAAGGAATTTTTTTAGCAACACTTTTTGAAACAACATCCAAAACATTAATATCATCGGCATTGTAAACAATTATTGAATCTTCTTTCATCTCTGAAACCAAGCTTTTGAAAGGAGCCTTGAATGCTTCTAAATCTTTGTAAATATCAGGGTGATCAAACTCAATGTTATTTACAAGCAACAAATCTGGTTTGTAATATGCAAACTTAGGTTTTGGATCATCAATCCCTGACCTGTATTCATCCCCTTCTATGACAAAGTTTGGACCGCTACCATAATGGAAATTAGTTTGCAGATCTGTTAAAACAGCACCAACAAAAAACCCTGAATCTTCCAACTCTTTTAAAACAAAGGCTATGAGACCTGAGGTAGTGCCTTTGCCATGTGTTCCTACAACAACAATTCTTCTTTTGTCGGAAACTAAAACTTCTAAAAGCTCTGGGTAGCCAGTCATTCTTAAGTTATTTTCTTTGGCGTATTTTAATTCTGGGTTTTCTAAATCAATTGCCGCCCCAACGACAACTAAATCGTCAGGTGAGAGATTAAAATCAGCAATGTTCTTTAACTCAAAACCAATATGATAGCTTATGCCATATTTATCCAAAACAGCTTTTGAAGGATCGTAGACATCGCTGGAATCTGAACCTGAAACTAAAAAACCCTTGGCTTTGGCAATGCCTGCCAAAGCAGACATGCCAATACCGCCAATGCCAATGAAATATATTTTTTTTACTTTTTCTAAATTCATTTTTGTAACAACTTCTTAATTAAAGGCAATGCTTCTTCTGCAGCCCTTCTACCTTCTTCGTACATTGCCTGTCCTTTACTTATACCCACATCGCCAAAACCCTTAACACTCGGGGTTATTACTATATCACAATTAAAATATTCTGCTTTCCTGCGCTCTTTAATAGCATAATTCATGGAACGCCCTAGAATCGAAAAAAGATTCGGTGTCTTAATTTCATCAATATTTGCCTGGTCTTGATATGCCTTAACATATTTCCTGTAAGCTTTGGTAGAAACTCTTTTTATCAATGAAAGTGGCCAAAAAACAAAGTTCCATCCCCTTTTTAAATGCAGCACTGGGTTAGAAAACAAGTTTCTGGAACTTGCCAGATCAATACCAATAACTAAATCAGAACCAGATGCTCTTGCTGCCTCCACCGGGATTATACTAAACAAACCGCCGTCTAAAAGCACACGATCTCCCCAAACTACTGGCTCAAACAAACCAGGCATGGAACAGGAAGCTTTTACAGCGCGAGAAATATTTCCCATTGAAAAAACTACTTCTTCGCCATGCACAATATCAGAAGCAACAACAGACACAGGGATTGGCAATTCCTCCAAATTCGAGTATGGAATATACTTACGCATCTCTGCTTCGATCTTGTCTAAAGAAAAAATTCCACCCTTAAAGCTTGTTTCAAAAAGACCCAGCATTTCTTTACTGTCCATATTCAAAACTCTTTCCTTCATTTTATCCAGAGTTCCTGAAGCATATGCCAAAGCAACAAAAGAAGCACTGCTACATGTGGCAAACATTGAGATGTCAATACCATTTTCTTTGAAAACATCTAAAATGCCAAAGTATATGACAGCACGAGCACCAGCTCCTGCCATAGCCAAAGCTATTGTTTTTTGTTTTTTTCTTTCTCTGGCTTCTTGCATAGATCCATGATTATTTTAGAAATCTTTTCTGTTGCGTTATGCGGCATTAAGCGGTGTATATTTTCTCTTAAACTCTGCTGGTAGTCCCAATCATAAATTAACTTTTTGACAATCATTGAAAGTCTTTCACCGTTTAATGTCTCTTGAGGAACCACTAATGCTGCTTGCGTGATTAACAGGACGCCGCCGTTTTCTGTTTGATGAGAATCAGGCATGGGCACGACTATTGCCGCTTTTTTCAAAGCAGAGAGCTCAGTAATCGTTGACATGCCAGCACGGGATATGACAATGTCTGAGAGGGCGTATGCTTCCTGCATCTTGGAAATGAGCTCAAAAGCGTGATAGTTTGGATGCTTGAAATCAATCTTCTTGCCTTTGCCTGTTGCATGTATAACCTGAACGGTTTTAACAAGCTCAGGCAAAGCTTCTTCTAATATTCTATTTAAGGAAGCGGCTCCTGTTGCCCCACCCAGGACCAAAAGCACCGGCAATTCTTCGCTCAGATTAAACTCACCCCGTGCTTTCTTTATTTCTTTTTCAGAAAGAGAATTAATCAACTCTTCTCTAAAAGGATTTCCTGTCCAGATAACTCGTTGTTCATTTTTGCTGTAACCAAAAATTCCTGAACCGCTCAAAAAGTCCTTCAAAGAGTGCTCAAAACTAACGGTTATTCTCTCGGCAAAAGGAGAAAGTATTTTATTAGTAAGACTTGGCACATAATCTTGTTGATGTATAACTATTTTTATACGCAAAACCCAAGCAGCAAAAACAACGGGTACTGCGACATAACCCCCTGCTGCAAAGACAAGGTCCGGCTTAAACTTTTTTAGAATCATAAAAGACTGCACTAAGCCGACAAGTACCATTAGGGGCGCAATGATGTTAAGAAAAGAAAAATATCTGCGCCATTTTCCGGCTGCAATGCTCTTGAAAGGCAAATTATACTTGGCAAGCATTTGTTTTTCAGGACCGTTGGAAGTCCCCAAAAACAAAAACTTTGCTTCTTTATTTTCCTTTTTAATTCTTTGGGAAACAGCGATTAAGGGGATGATTGGTCCGCCGCTACCGCCGCCGACAAATATCAGTCTCATGTTTTTAGATTAAAATATACTTCCAATGTTTTTTTTGCAGCTAAATCCCAAGAAAAATACTGTGCCCTGGTATAAGCATTGTTAGCAATGAGAGATCTGTATTTTTCATCAGAAAGCAAGAAGTTAATTTTCTGAGCAATGTCTTCAGGATCTAGCGCATTAAAATATATCGCGCCATTGTCATAGACCTCATTAAAAACCTCTGTGTTTGATACAACCAAAGGAATACCCAGACTCATAGCTTCAACTCCAGGAAGACCAAAGCCTTCAAAAAGAGAAGCTGAAACAAAAGCTACGGAACCCTTGTACAAAGCATATTTTTCTTTTTCCGAAACCAACCCTGTAATTATTAAATCTTTTCGATATTTAATTTCTTTAAGCTTCTCTAAAATTTCCGGATAGTGCGAATCTTCTTTGCCTGCTAAAACCAACTGGACATTTAAATTAAACTTGTCCTTTAAAATGTCAAAAGCTTTAGAAAGATTAAGCAGATTCTTTTTTCTTTCCATAACACCAACAAATACAAGATATGCCTTTGATATGTCAAATTTTTGTTTAACTAATGAAACATCTGAATCTGTTACAGGCACAGTGCTAGCTGCTTCATAGATGACCTCTATTTTCTCTGCAGGAACTTTAAAAAGATCTAATATCTCCTTTTTAGAAAACTCAGAAACTGTGATTATCTTCTTAGAAGCAAAAACTGCGTGACGCATGACTGCTTTGTAAGCTAAACGGTGTAAAAAATGACTTTTTTTAACTCCTGGAAGACGGTGGTGAATAACATCATGGATGGTTACGACAAAAGGCTTATTGTACAGCAAGGGAACATTAAAATTTAAAAAATGCACTAAATCCAAATCATGACGCAAAAGCAAT
>JAKCAE010000007.1 GCA_021842385.1 bacterium | reverse complement strand
AAAATCAATGAACCAGAAGGTTCAATGAGACAAGCACATGCCGCTGAGCCAACCACACATGGTTTGGATGACTCAATGGATGAGTTTAAACTCTAATATTTAGTTAGGCGAATCAAAACCAGCTGCTTGTAAAAGGCAGCTGGTTTTGTTATGCTCCTATGATGCTTAGAGGGAAGTATCAGGAACCTTTCAACGCGACCTTTGAAGGTCGGGAGCTCTGAACATGGCAGGCAAGAAGAAGTTCTTGGTGCTGGGAGCCACCGGCACATTGGGGTCTGCGGTAGCCCAGGCACTGGAGATCCTCGAACAGGATGTCTTCCGTGTTGGTCACAACTCGTTCCATCCTGAGATGACGGGGTGTAACGTTGCGAATCACCGCAGCGTTCACAACCTCGCTCAACAGGTGCAGGAAGCGATCGGCCAGGACGAAAAGCTTGACGGCGTCTTCTACGGCGTGTCCCGGCATTCCTCCGCTGAATGCCAACATGCGCTGCACGAGGTAAGCACTGCCTATCAACAGACTCCGGCGCTCGCAGAAATGCTGAGTGTCGAGGTCATCGGTCTGCAGATCGTGCTGGAGTTGTTCGCCCCGATGATTCGTGACGGCGGCAAGTTCGCCGTTGCATCGCCGACGTTCGCACACCAAGGACACGGAGATCCTAGTTTCTGGAACGTTCTCGATGCAGCTGGCATCAATCTCTGGCCGTATGTTGCGGTCAAACGCATGCAGTCAGAGTGGCTCATTGCTTGGGAGCGTTCGGCATCCTGCAAGTTCGCGCTCATGGAAGTTCCTACTCGCCTGATCGTCGAGGGGCCGGTCACGGGAAGCATCCCCGAAGCGCTGCCTGAGCACTTCCTGCAGCGTGCCTACGTGTTCGCACAGGCTGCTTGCAGGCAGTTGCTCGAAGACTAGAAGGAGGAGAACGAAGTGCGGCTTTATGCCGCAAAACACTGAAGCGCCAAAGGCCTGATTCTGGGTCTGCGGCGCTTCTGTTTTTGTGTTAATATTTAATTATGAAATTTGAAGTCATTACAATTTTTCCTGAGCTCATTGAAGATTACAAAAAGATCAGTATAGTTGCACGGGCTATAAAGAAGAGACTGTTGCAAATTAAAGCTTTTAACCTAAGAGACCATACTTTTGATGCACACAAAACTGTAGATGGCAGACCTTATGGTGGTGGTGCTGGTATGGTTTTGAAAGCCGATGTTTTGTCACGCGCAATTACTTCTGTTCTTAAGAAAGTTTCTAAGAAAGAAAAAACAAAAGTCATTTTATTAACTCCAGCTGGTAAAGTTTTTTCCCAGAAAGAAGCAAAGAAGCTTGCAAAGAATGACCGTTTAATATTTGTTAGTGGCAGATACGAGGGTTTTGATGAGCGCATTTCTTTTTTAGTTGATGAAGAATATTCCATCGGTGATTATGTTTTAATGGGCGGCGAACTCCCTGCTTTGGTTATGATAGAAACAATTGCTCGTTTTGTTCCTGGTGTTGTAGGAAAAGAAGAATCTATTCAGGGTGAAAGTTTTTCAAAAGACGGAAAGAATTCAAATCTTTTAGAATATCCTCAATACACCAGACCTGAAGTGTTGAAGATTGGCAAAAAAACATTACGTGTACCAAAAGTTTTGCTTTCAGGAGACCATAGGAAGATAGAGATATGGCGTGCTGATCAGGCTATGAAGAAAACAAAAAAGATTCGTCCTGACCTCATTAATAAGCAATGGTAATGAAAAAATTTGAGGTTTTAGAAAACAAGCTGCGCTTGGATCGTTTTCTTGCGGAGAGCTTTAAGGAAGTTTCTAGAAGCAGGATCCAGAAAGATATTGAAGCTGGACTTGTTTTTGTTAACAAAAACAAAGTTTTGGAAGCAAAATTTGTAGTTAGGACAGGCGATTCGGTTGAGTATGATTACACTGAAGAAAAAAAGATTGAAGCAAAAGAGTTGGATATACAAGTTCTTTTTGAAAACAAAGATATATTGATAGTAGACAAACCGGCAGGATTGGTTGTGCACCCCGCTCCTGGGTACAAGGGGGTTACTTTGGCAGAAGGACTTTTGCATAAATACAAGGATATACACTTAATTGGAGAGGATGAGGTGCGACCGGGGATTGTGCACCGTTTGGACAAAGATACTTCAGGGGTTTTGCTTGTTGCAAAAAGCCAGAAAATGTTTGAGCATCTTAAAAATTCCTTTCAAGAGCACACCATAAAAAAACAATATCTTGCTTTACTTGCAGGACACGTTCCTTCAAAACACGGTTTCATCAATACGCCGATCGGCAGACACCCAACTGATTTTAGGAAAATGACCGTAAATATACCAAAAGAACCTAAAGAAGCAGTAACAGAGTATACGGTTTTAGAGTACCTACCCAATATTAAAGGGCACAAAAGCATTGACGAGTTCACACTTGTTCGTGTAAACTTACACACAGGACGTACCCATCAGATTAGGGTACACTTTTCATCTCTAGGTTTTCCGATAGTCGGAGACTCTTTGTATGGACCTAAGAACAATCCTTCATTTGGTTTGGAATTACAAAGACAATTCTTGCACGCCAGCAACATTGAAGTGCAACTACCCGACAAAACTTGGATAGAGGCGCACTCAAGCTTACCGGATGATTTGAAGAAAATTTTAATGGACTTAAAAGCAAATAATATTAATTTGTAAATTAAATGCCAATAGTTAAACACATCAGCACATCACAACATCGAAAGGACATGCCTGATTTTAAAACCGGGTGGACCGTTAAGGTACATCAGAAAATTAAAGAAGGCGACAAAGAAAGAATCCAGATGTTTGAAGGCTTGGTCATTGCACGCAAAGGCGGCAAAGGAGCAAATGCTACCTTTACAGTCAGAAAAATAGCTAGCGGAGTCGGAGTTGAACGTATCTATCCTTTACATTCTCCAAACATTGCTAAGCTGGAAGTAATTAAGCAGGGCGATGTTAGTGTCGCAAAACTATACTACGTCAGAAAAAAACAGGACAATCAACCAAGATTCAGAAAAGGAAAAGAAAAAGCAAGAGCGAAGAAAAGTTAAAAAAAGCCCCGACAACGGGGCTTTTTTCTTAGATGTTTTTGTCTATACCTATTGCTTTGAATTTCTCTTCTATGACTTGCCAGTCAAGATTTTTAAAGAAAGCATCAATGTATGAAGCTCTGGCAGTACCATAGTCTGCCCAATATGCATGCTCATACGTATCTAAAGCAAGCAATACACTTGCATCCCAAACTGGAAAAGTATTTTGAGCATCTCCTAAGTAGTTAAAAAGTTTGTTTGTATTCCAATCATATGCCAACCAAACCCAACCTCTTGCAGCAAGCCCTGTTTGTTTTAAATCTTCTTTCCAGGCATCAAAAGAACCAAAATCTCTTTTAATCATTTCCATCAGATTACCGCTTGGTTCACCGCCCGTTCCGCCGAGATGTCCAAAGTATACTTCGTGGTTTTTAACGCCACCGACTGCAAAGGAATATTCTAGTTTTAGCTCTCTAAGCTCTGAATACACTTGGTTTGCTGCCCCTTTATCAACCATTTTTAACTTCTCTTCAATTTCATTAGCCTTTTTAACATAGCCTTCATAGAGCTTGTAGTGGTCTTCCATGGTTTTTTGGGAGATGCCGTCTAATGCCTTGATGCTGTTGAACTTTTTTGCTTCGTACATAGTTATCCTTTCTTTTGTATTGTCATCATCTTAAACTCTTAGACTGATTTTGGTCAATTAGCCCTTTGACAAAACTCCCTTTTTGCGGTAAAGTGGGTTTAATGAATATTTAATCTGATTGTGTAGCATATTTACAGTCTTTTAGTGGTAAACAGTATGTATTTTCAATCAATTCTTCCTTTTTTTAACTTCAACTTACAAAAAGAATTGTTCTAGTTAGTTTTTAGTTTAAAACCTAAAAATTTCGGCATACCCATAAACACCACGGAAAAGACTTTACTACACTTCATTAGTAAAGGCTTTTATTATGCAATTAATATATGCACTCCTAGCACTTGTTTTGGGTTTAGCTATTGGCTATCTCATTCGCAAGTCACAAGTGACAAAGAAAATCGGCAATGCTGAAGCTCGTGCTCAAAGCTTGCTTGAAGAAGCAAAGACCAAAGAAAAGGAAATACTTCTTGATGCCAAAGCTCAGGCTTTAGAAATTACTGAGGCAGCAAAAAAACAAGAAGCTGAATTTCGTCAGCAGATAATCCGTTTTGAACAGAGAATAGAGAAAAAAGAAGTTGACTTGGAAACTAAGTCAAATAACTTAGATCTTCAACGCGCTGATTTGGAAAAGAAAAAAGAAGAAATTACAAAACTCCAAGAAGAGATGCGTGACTTTAAGCAGAAGCAGATTGCCAAGCTTGAAGAGATTTCTGCAATGAGCAAAGATGAGGCAAAGAAACTCATCTTGGAAACAACAGAAAAAGCGATTAAAGAGGAAATGGTTGCTTTGCAAAGAAAAATTGTTTCCAATGCCAGAGAAGAGGCTGACAAAAAAGCGAAAGAAATCGTTGCTCATGCCATTGAGCGTTGTGCTTCTGAAGTAACTGCAGAAACTACAACAACAATTGTTCAGATTCCAAACGAAGAGATGAAAGGCAGAATTATTGGTAAAGAAGGAAGAAACATTAGAACCTTTGAGCAAATGATGGGTGTTGAAATCCTTATTGACGATTCTCCGGACACTGTGGTCATCTCCGGATTTAACTCTATTCGCAGACAAATTGCTAAGTTGACTTTAGAAAAATTGTTGCAGGATGGTAGAATTCATCCGGCAAGAATTGAAGAAGCTTACGAAAAATCTAAGCAAGAAGTTGGTGAGATGATAAAGCAGGCGGGAGAAGAAGCAGTCTATGAGTTAGGTATTACTTCCTTCCCTCCAAAACTCATTCAGCTTATCGGTCGTTTGCGTTTTAGAACATCATACGGTCAAAATATTTTAAGACACTCCATTGAGATGGCCAAGCTTTCTGCTTTGATGGCTGAAGAATTGGGAGCAGATGTCATGATTGCAAAACAAGGGGCTCTCTTGCATGACATTGGAAAAGCTTTGGATCAAGACATGGAAGGCACACACGTTGAGATTGGAAAGAAAATTGCTGAAAAGTTTAATCTAAATGAGAAGATTATAAACGCGATCACATCACACCATGGTGATACTGAATATATTGGTGTTGAGTCTGCAATCATTGATGCTGCAGACAACATTTCCGGCGCAAGACCAGGAGCTCGCAAAGACACTTATGAAAACTATGTAAAGCGCTTAGAAGACTTAGAAAATATAGCTAATTCATACGAGGGCGTTGAAAAGACCTATGCCATTCAGGCAGGAAGAGAAATTCGTGTTTTTGTTAAACCTGATAAAATTGATGATTTCGCAGCACATCGCTTGGCTCGTGATATTGCTAACCGTTTTGAAAACGAACTTAAATATCCAGGTGAAATTAAAGTTAATGTCATACGCGAAACTCGCGTTGTAGAATATGCCCGCTAAGAAAATACTTTTTTTTGGTGATGCAGTAGGAAAACCAGGTCGCAAAGCGTTGCACCTGGTTTTGCCTGAGTTAAGAGAAAAATATTCCCCAGACTTTGTCATAGCCAATGTTGAAAATTTAGCGCACGGCAAGGGCGTGACAATACAAACAATGGCGGAAATTGAAGATTTGGGTATTGATGCTTACACTTCAGGTAATCATATCTTCAAGAAACCGGAATCAGCAGGAGTTTTCGCTAAATATCCGAATTTAATTAGACCAAACAATTATCAGGGTGAATATCCGGGGAAAGGTTTTGTACGTATTGTTAAAGACGGTCAAGGATATTTAGTAATTAACCTTAATGGTACTGTGTTTTTTGAGACCCAGTTTGCTTCAGGTATTTTAAATCCTTTCTTTGATTTTGATAGTATTCTTTCCCAATACAAACAGCCTGGTGATATTGTTATAGTTGATTTTCATGCAGAAGCAACTAGCGAAAAAAAGGCTTTTGGCTATTATGTTGATGGTAGAGCAGCGGCTGTTTTGGGAACACATACGCATACGCCAACCGCGGATTTAAAGATTTTACCAAAAGGCACAGGACATGTTTCTGATGTTGGTATGATTGGTGCTGTGAATTCAGTGTTGGGCGCTCCCATTCAAAACTCTCTGGGAATATTTTTGGGCGGAAAGTTTGTTTATGATGTTGAAGAATCAAACCCGGTTATGGTTAACGCGGTTTATATTGAGGCAGAGGACGGACTTGCCACAAAGGTTGAGAAGATATATAAAGAAGTTGAGGTTTAAAATAAAAACAATGAATACAAAAACAGAACTTAGGTTTTTAGATCCAAAAGAAATACTGGCAACATCAGGGATACAAAAAGGAGAAACAGTCGCAGATTTTGGCTGTGGCAATGGTTTCTATCCGGTTGCTGCTGCTTTAATGGTTGGAAATGAAGGACAGGTCTTTGCAATTGATGTTAAAGCCGAAGCTTTGGAAGCAACAATCTCTGCTGCAAAACACGAGGGTTTAAGCAATATATACACAGTAAGACATGATTTAGAATTACCCGGGGTTAAAATAAAAGACAATTCTTGCGACGTGGTCATACTTTCTGGTATTTTACATCTTTCAAAACTTCAAAGAAATGTTTTGAAAGAAACCTACAGAGTTTTGAAGACCGGCGGCAGGATTATTGTGATTGAGTGGAAAAAAGAAAAGCTTCCTTTTGGACCAAATATAAATGATCGAGTCTCCCAACAGGAAATGAATGATATGCTGACAAAGTCTGGCTTCAGACTCTCGGGAGAAATGCCTGCTGATACATTTCATTACGCTTTAATATATATTAAGTAAACAAGAAAATGATTTCACACATATTTACGAAAACATGGATGTTTGGTACTGCACAGTTTGTCGGTATTTCAAGAACTGACAAGCTCTTTTTTGTTCTTTCCGTATTGTTACTAGTTCTTGCAGTAATAATGACTGTGGTTTTTAGAGGTAAGAAAAATAGTTTAAAAAAGAATCTTCAGAAACGTTGGCGTGCACTCTTTGCGACAATAGGTGTTTTAGGTTTAATCTGGTCTTTCTTGCGCTATGAATACATTGTTGGTATGTCCAGTCACGTTGTTGTGATCGCTATTTACTTCCTAGCCTTAATCTGGGCACTAGCAATACTTAAGTACTACATGGGTAAATACAAAAAACAGTTAGCAGAATACGAAAAAGAACAGCAGTTAAAAAAATATCTTTAAGTATTAGAAACAGCAACGCTCCCCGGGGATCTCCTGGGGAGCGTTTGTGCTTGGCGATGTCCGTCGTCAGCTGACGACGGGCTTTTTCGCCGAGATGACGAAGTGGGTTGTGCAGGCCTTGGGTATGAAAACCAAGGCGCTCTGGTTGTAGTCGACCAGCGCTGCAGCCAGGGCAGCCTCATCGATATGTGCGGCAGCCGCCATCGCAGAAAGAAAGCTTTGGCAGCCTCCGTTATGCTTGGTCAGCACTTCGGAGATTTCGACACCAAAGTTTCCGCCGATGGTTTCGTTCAGCACCATCAGTTGGATTCCGATGAAGCTTTTCAGAACCTTCGGGTCTCTGATTTCCAGGAACTCCGAGTTTCCGAAGCGGTTTCGGTGGAACCGCACACTGAGCAGATCTGGCGCCCTTACGATTCGTGCGACCGTGAGAGGAGGTTCTGTGTATTCGGTCGGGATGTGAATCGTCGGATGGAGCGCTGCTGCTCCAGAAACATCACTCTGCATTGTCTCTCCTTGAATTTTTGGGGCAGGTGGGCAACAGGTGCTTGATTTCAGGTTCTTTCAAAGAAGCATCATAATATATTTTGCTGTTTTTGTAAAGGGGTCGGAGGTAGTTGACCAAAGAGTTTTTTAGGATTAGACTGTGTTCAGATGTTATACTTGATTTTAACTGAAGTTTAAACTTCAGTTTTTTAATAACTTCAAGAGAACAATTAAATATATAACTGTGGTTTGACCACAAGGGGTTTTAAAAATATGAATGAAGCGTTTGAACAGGCTTTAGAGCAAATTGAAGACGAAAAAGGAATATCCAGAGAAGAAATACTTTCAATGATTGAAGCTTCTTTAGCCGCGGCTTTTAGAAAAGACTATGGTCAGAAAGATCAGAACATTGTTGCTGAGTTTAATCCAGAGCATCTTTCAACAAAAGTCTTTGATGTAAAGACAGTAGTAGAAGAAGTAGTTGATCCTCAAAAAGAAATTAATTTGGAAGATGCAAAAGAAATCTCTTCTAAATACAAACTTGGAGATGAGATAAAGACGGATATAACTCCTAAGGAAGGAACAAGCTTTGGTCGTATTGCTGCTCAGACTGCCAAGCAAGTCATTATTCAAAAACTTCGTGAAGCAGAACGCAATGTAATGTTTTCAGATTTCAAAGCAAAAGAAAGAACACTGCAGAATGGAACAATACAGCGCGTTGAAGGCGATACAGTTTTGGTTGATTTGGGAAAAGCAACAGGTGTTTTGTTTCCCTCAGAACAGATCAGGGGGGAAAGATATACCCCAAACCAGCGTTTGAAAGTTTTGGTTTTGCATGTTGAGCCTGCTGCCAAAGGGCCAAAGATTACACTTTCCAGAAGTCATCCTGATATGGTCAGAAAACTTTTTGAATTAGAAGTTCCTGAAATATATAACGGAACCGTTGAAGTAAAATCAATTGCTAGAGAAGCGGGTTCAAGAACAAAGATTGCTGTCTCTTCAACCCAAGATGGTATAGATCCAATTGGCGCTTGTGTTGGTCAGAGAGGGACCAGAGTTCAGACTGTTATGGCAGAAATCGGCGGAGAAAAGATAGACATTATTGAATGGGACGAAGATCCAGTTAAGTTCATTGCAAATGCATTGTCTCCGGCAAAGATTTTAAATGTTCAGTTAGACATGGAAGAAAAGAGTGCTAAGGTTGGCGTTTTGGAAGACCAGCTTTCCTTAGCAATTGGCAAGGCCGGACAAAATGTTCGTTTGGCTGCTCGTTTAACAGGCTGGAAAATAGATATAAATGGTGAGAAAATAACTCCAGAGGGAGAAGTTGAGGCAGGAGAAAGCGAAGTGGTTGCTTCTGAAGAGCACATTGCTGCAGCTCCTGAAGAAAATCCTTCTGAACAAGGAGAATAACATGCCGTTAATTCCAATGGTTATAGATAAGGCGCCAATGGGTGAGCGCGCCTATGACATATATTCAAGATTGTTAAAAGATCGTATAATATTCTTAGGCGAGCCAATTGATGATCATGTAGCAAATACGATCATTGCTCAGTTATTGTTCTTAGAAGCTGAGAACCCAAAAGAAGACATTAAGATATATATTAATTCTCCCGGAGGTTCTGTTACCTCAGCGCTTGCTCTTTACGATACAATTCAGTATATGAAATGTGATGTTGCAACAATCTGTATTGGACAAGCAGCATCAGCTGCAGCAGTGCTGCTTGCTTCTGGAACAAAAGGAAAAAGATATTCTTTGCCAAACTCTAGAGTCCTTATTCATCAGGTCATGGGTGGTGCTGAAGGGCAGCAAAAAGACGTTGAGATCCAGGCAAAAGAAATGTTGAGAATCAAGAATCAGTTAAACGAGATTTTAAGCAAGCACACCGGACAGAGTATTAAAAAGATTGAACAAGACACAGACCGCGATTATTTCATGACTGCTGAAGAAGCAAAGAAATATGGCTTAGTTGATAAAATTATAAACAAGCAGGTATTATCTAAATAGTCATTAAGAGACAAAACCGTGGCTAAAAAAACATCGGTTTCATCTGAGTCATCAGAACAAGAAACCAAAACAAAACCTAAGAAAAAAGTAGTGCGTAAAAAGAAGGCAGAACTTGAGGATCAAGTTGATCTTTCTGTTTTACCTAATAATGGCGGGCCCGTGCAGATGGATTCTGTAATTGATCCTGTTGCCGCAGAAAGTGTGCACAGCAGATATCATTCTCTAGAACCGGTTGATGAGGAAGAAAGACAAGCAGAAAGGCGTGATATTATGCAGGATATAAAGCCAAGGGACTATAAGCATGACGCTGCTTTTTTGGTTCCTGAAAAATTTGGTTTTGAGTTAAAGCCACGACATAGTTTTTCAAAAACAGGCGGAATCTCCGGAAAGCTTGTTTGGATAATTTCAGGTTTAATTGTTGTTTTGGTTATTGTCTTTGTTTCTTTGAGTATCTATTCAAACAAGGTTGCAAATACAAAGAGTGAAAATGTCGCTATTCCTTCACAACAAGCAGAACAAAATCCAAGCCCTGGTTCTTACAGACTTGCAATGTCTAATATACCAGAAGAGTTTAAGTCTCCTCTAACTAGCATATTGCAAGGCAAGTTTAAGGATCGGTTAGTTTTTGCAGAGACTGCGGGAAATCTTCCTGCTGTTACTAAAGACACTTTGTTTATAAAACAGGCTGGCCAGCAAATGGCTACTGACCTTTTGGTTTTTCTTGCAGCCAACGGAATCAAAGCAGAAATGCAGCAAGTGGATGGTTTAGAAGCAGAAGCAGTTTTGTATCTTTCCAGTACAATTGCAAATCCGGATCTTAGCGGATTAACAGCAGCAGCATACAATGCTACAGGAGTAAGCGGTTTAGCAAAAAAGAATTGTGATACCTTACTTAAATACAAGGCCACAAGTTGCAACGCATTAAACGCTACAGCAAATCAAACAGGTTCTACTGTTAAATACAAAACAGAAAAAGCTTTGTTTGTACTAAAAAGAACCCCAGAATATGCATCTGCCAAGTTTGGTTTAGCAGGTTCTGATCAAGTAGAAGACATTAGATTAACCATCGGGAAATAGCCACTTAATTAAACATTTTTTAAAACCCCCATTTTGGGGGTTTTATTGTGTAAAAACTATGGATAACAAAGGATTTTTAGATGGTTGACAGTCTTCTTAAAATCCTTTAGAATATCGGTACGTTTGAAGCTTTTAATATATACATAGGAGTAAGCGGCAGAATAACTAATTCGGCAACTTAGGGAGGGTTGTAAAGACACCAAAAGATCTTTGCGTGTTTTTTATTCGCTCTTAGGGCTTCAAAAGCACTTTTAAAAAAGAATATGCAAGCAAATGAATAGTGATAGAAATGTTACGTCTACACGTTTTCAATAAAATGAAACGTGTACTCTAGATTTCCCAATCTAGTAAATATCCAATGAATTTTATTCGCATAATAGCGAACAATAGTTTGATAGTTTTCTAACAACGGTGTAAAAAACTATCGCCAGAAAAAGTTCTTAAGTTCCTGCAACTGCCTCCTCATTGGGGCGACCGCATACTTAACAATTACTTCTACCTTTTTACTTTTAGTAAAAAGTTTTTTGAAGAGTTTGATCCTGGCTCAGGATGAACGCTGGCGGCGTGCCTAAGACATGCAAGTCGAGTGGGTTTAGACCCACGGCGAACGGGTGAGTAATACATAGGTACTTTCTTCAAGTTAAGAATATCCCACCGAAAGGTGGTGCAATACTTAATGTGATCGTAAGATTAAAGCCGCAAGGCGCTTGAAGTGAGGCCTGTGCCCCATCAGCTAGTTGGTAAGGTAATGGCTTACCAAGGCTACGACGGGTAGCGGGTCCGAGAGGATGATCCGCCACACTGGGACTGCGACACGGCCCAGACTCCTACGGGAGGCAGCAGTTTGGAATTTTGGTCAATGGGGGAAACCCTGAACCAGCGACGCCGCGTGGACGAAGAAGGTCTTCGGATTGTAAAGTCCTTTTGGCAGGGAAAAATTTTGATTGTACCTGCAGAATAAGAGGTTGCTAACTCTGTGCCAGCAGCAGCGGTAATACAGAGACCTCAAGCGTTATCCGGAATCATTGGGCGTAAAGCGTACCGATAGGTGGTTTTGAAAGTCAGAGGTGAAATTCCGAAGCTTAACTTCGGAACTGTCCTTTGAAACTTCAAGACTAGAGGGGCAAAGAGGAAGCTGGAACAAACGGTGTAGTAGTGAAATGCGTTGATATCGTTTGGAACACCAATAGCGTAGGCAGGCTTCTGGGTGCCACCTGACACTGCTAGGACGAAAGCGTGGGGAGCGAATGGGATTAGATACCCCAGTAGTCCACGCTGTAAACGATGATAATTAGGCGCTAGAGAGTATCGACCCTCATTAGTGCCGTAGCTAACGCGTTAAATTATCCGCCTGGGGAGTACGGCCGCAAGGCTAAAACTCAAAGGAATTGACGGGGACCCGCACAAGCGGTGGAGCATGTGGTTTAATTCGACGGTAAGCGAGGAACCTTACCAAGGCTTGACATGTACCTGCATCTCCTGGAAACAGGAGCGCCTTCGAGGGTGGTACACAGGTGCTGCACGGTTGTCGTCAGCTCGTGTCGTGAGATGTGCACTTAAGTGTGCGAACGAGCGCAACCCCTATTGTTGGTTACAAGTGTCCAACGAGACTGCCAGGGTTTAACCTGGAGGAAGGTGGGGATGACGTCAAATCAGCGTGGCTCTTACGCCTTGGGCTACACACGTGCTACAATGGATAGTCACAAAGGGACGCCAAGGAGCAATCCGGAGCAAATCCCATCAAAACTATCCCCAGTTCAGATTGAGGTCTGCAACTCGACCTCATGAAGCCGGAATCGCTAGTAACCGTAGATCAGCCTCGCTACGGTGAATACGTTCTCGGGTTTTGTACAAAATTAAAAATGCGCGCGGCAGTTATATAAACAAGTTGGTGTAAATCCAACCTTGATTCGAAAGAGTGAATCAAGTAGGAGTAGGCAGGTCTGTATCCGTAAGGAGCAGACTGAAGGGCCGAAATCCAAAAAACAGTCTCTGCGTCCTTAAGTGGGCAAACGGTGTTTACGACCATACGTGTACATATGGGAAGTAAACTTTAAAAGCCAGCATTGAATGTTTGAAAATGTATATATAATGACCCGTGGAGATCCTTGTATGTAGTAACCAATTTAGTCCTTTGCACAAATCTAGTGTTAAAGGCCCTACAAGGAAGT
>JAKCAE010000027.1 GCA_021842385.1 bacterium | reverse complement strand
CTTGTTGTACAGCAAGGGAACATTAAAATTTAAAAAATGCACTAAATCCAAATCATGACGCAAAAGCAATCTCTTAAAACTAAATTGTTCAGAGAAAGAATAGTGTCTAAAATCTGCTTTAATTAAAGAGACATTTTGTCGGTATTCAAGGTTTGTCCTAACAAACTGTTCTGGATCCCTGACAAACAAAAAATATTCATTTTCATGATCTAAATCAATGATTTTACGGACAAGCTCAAAAGAATACCTACCAATGCCATATTCTAATCCTGCCATTCTTAAATCAATCCCTATTCTCATATATCTCTATTATACTTGGTTTTGCGCTAATTGTATTAAAGCCTCAGATATCTCTGAAGCACTCTTTTCCCAGGAAAAATTCTTTACATGTTCCAAGCCTTTTGCAATGAAGTATTTTCTTAAATCGTTGTTTGTATTTAACTCCTCTATTCCCCGAACAAGTTCAGGAAGTTGCATAGGTTCAACAAGCAAAGCGGCATCGCCACAAATCTCAGCCATTGCAGTTTTTGCTGATGTAATTACAGGCACAGCAGAGGCCATGGATTCTAAAGGGACAAATCCAAAACCTTCATAAAAAGAAGGGTAACAGACTATATGCGCAGAAGAAATGAGTGCCGGTTTATCTTTTTCCTCAACATAGCCTGTAAAAATAATACGCTCCTTCTTGCTAGAGCTTTCTGCAAGCTTTAAAACTCCTTGATAAAGCCAACCTAGTCTTCCTGCTATGACCAAAAACAAATCCGGATCATCAATTTTCTCAAAGGCTTTTATCAAACCTCCAATATTTTTTCTTGGCTCAACCGTGCTTACTGAAAGAAGGAACTTTTGCGGAAGTTTGTATTGATTCTTAACCCGTATTTTTTCTTCTAAAGAAATATTCGTGTTGAACAAATTATGATCTAAACCGTGCTTAATAACCATAATCTTTTGAGGCTCAATTCCTAAAGCCACCAAATCGTTTTTTGTATATTCAGAGATTGCGAATATTAAATCAGCTCTTTTAAATGACTTCTTGTGCCTGATCAACCAATGCCAAATCCTGCGTTTAAAAGAATAGTACTCGGGGTGCATTACCGGCGAAAGATCATGAGCGGTTATGGCAAGTTTTGTCTTCTTGCTTAAAGCAAAGGGTCTTAAATCAGGCATCCATAAAACATCAAAAGGAGCAAAGAGATCCTCAAATTTTGGCAAAGAAAAAAAAGCCAGGGTTGTGTTCAAAATTTTGTTGGGAATTGATCTTCTCAACACTTTAAACCCTTCTTTAAACTTTGGCATGCGCACATCTTTAAAACTGTTGTAAAAACCTTCAAAAAGGTTTTGCTTTGGATTCATCAAAGGCAAAACATTCAAGAGATAGTTTTCAACTCCCGAAATCTTGCCACCTGTTTCCATAAGACTTCTTAAATCAATCACGATTCTCATAGAGAGCCTTTCTTCAAAAGAAGCTCAACAACTCTTTGTTTGAAGTTTTCTTTGCTAAAACGCTGTGCTTGTTCAAAAAGATCCTCAGAAGAAAATGTTTTCTTTTCAAACTCTTTTACAGCAGAGACAACAGCTTCTGGGTCTTGTTCATAAAAGAAAATGCCGGTTTTGTTTGGAATAACAGTCTCTAAAGCACCACCTTTACCAAAAGCGATTACAGGAGTGGCACAGGCATTTGCTTCAAGCGGCATTAAGCCAAAGTCTTCTTCCTGGGGAAAAATAAAGGCTTTGGCAGAAGAATACTCCTGGCAAAGCTCCTGGTCTTCTATTCTTCCTAAGAACATAATATTTTCAGCTGCCATGCTTTTTAAGCGTTGCTCATCTCTACCAGTTCCTACAACATGTAATTCTTTACCCAGTTCATTAAAAGCTTTGATTACCAAATCAACGCGCTTATGCGCTTGCAAACGCCCGGCTACAAGATAGTGGTTTTCTTTGGGAGCACTAGGATAGAACTTCTCTAAATCAACCCAGGGATAAAGGATTTCACTGTCTCTTTTGTAATATCTTTGGATTCTTTCTTTTACATTTTGAGAATTAGCCCAGAAATAGTCTACCTTTTGAGCATGTTTGAAATCCCACCTTTTCAACCATTTCAAATATATGCCAACTATTGGTCTAAAAAATGCCGGGACTTCATGCTTTAAGTATTCTTTTTGTTCCAGCCACAAAAATCTAGTTGGCGTGTGGCAATAACTGAAATGTTTTACTCCTTTGGGAAGTTTCAAGTTTTTGATAAAGCCGGAGCTTGAAGAAATAACCAAATCAAAACCTTTAAGATTAAAAAACATTAGTGCTAAAGGGATGAAAGGTAATAAATATTGAAGCTTTGGCACAAAATTATACAGATATTGCAACGGGGATGCAACGATAGTCCAACCCTCAAAATGCTCCTTCAATTTCTTGTCGTAGACCAAAGTAAAAACAGGGGCTTCTGGGTAAAGCTCGTGCAGAGCCTGAAGCACCCGTTCTGCTCCTCCCAACTGCGTGATGGAATCATGTGCAATTGCGATTCTCATATTAACTCTCTAATAATCAGCGCTGCTTTTTTTACCAAAGAAAATATAATAGAAACTCTTAAGAAGAATCTGAAGGTCTAACCAAACAGACCAGTTTTCAATGTAATAGGTGTTTAACTTAATTTCCTCTTCAAAAGGTAGATCTGGTTAGGAAATCTGAGCAATCTGGGACAAGCCAAATATCCCTGGCTTGATTGAAAAAATTCTTCTGTATTGATCACGATATCTGTCTACCTCATCAATAACATGAGCTCTTGGTCCGACCATGCTCATATCCCCTCTCAAAACGTTAAAAAATTGAGGTATTTCATCAAGTTTTGTCTTACGTAGTATCTTACCAACTCTTGTTACTCTTGGATCATCTTTAATCTTTAGGAAAGCGCCAGACTCTCCACCTCGAGCGTTTTGTTTCCAAAGTTCTTGACGTATTTTTTCTGCTTCTTGCCCGCCATATTCTTTACCAACACTTAGATGTGAATACATGGTTCTAAACTTGAAAAAAGTAAAATCCTTTTTATATCCTCCGCGCGGTGCTGCGTAGAAAACTTTGCCTTTGGAATCAATCTTTATGGCAATGGCTATTATCAAGAAAAAAGGCGATGTTAGGACTAAAGAAATTAAGGAAAGAATAATATCAAAAATCCTTTTGACAACACTGCCCCAACCTGTCAGGGGTGTGTTTTTTATGGATATGACGGGTATGCCGTCTATGGTTAAGGTTTCCAAATGGTTTCTTTGGACATCAAAAATATCTGGAAGGTAATTAAAAGTCAAACCTTTTTGTCTTGCAAATTGCAATAACTGGGAATTAAGATATGCCGGAGCTGAAGGGTCTGCTTGCAAAAGTTCCTCAAATCTCTGTTTTTGATATATTTGATCAAGTTTCTCCAAGACATTCTCATCAGCCTTTATTTCTGCAACTATTTCATAACCAAAATTTTTGTCTTTTCTAATTTGTTCAAGCATTGGATGCTGATTCTCTCGAGAACCAACCACCACCAAGTTATGCAGCCCCAACCCTTTATTTAACAAAACCACTTGAATCTTTTTCAAAACATATCTACTCAAACCTAAAACTAAGATGCTAACCAACCAGCCAATTAAAATTATCAATCTGGAATTAAAAAAAGTTTGATCAAAAAAGAAAATGAAAACAATCAGCAGTAAAGCAATGGTTATGGCAACGATTATTCTTGAAAATTCGTAAGAAAACTTTCTCGTGCCTCTTAAGTTATACAAACCGGCAAAAGCAAAAATCAGCAGAAGAATTGGAATAATAGTAAGGAGATTGAGAATAAATTCTTTTAAGTCAGGCTTGAAAAGGACCGGAAAACGTGTGTCTAAATATAAGCGGATGTAAAAAGACATCACGCCTGCGAAAAGCAAGCTGGTGATGTCTACTGGAATGGATATTATATTAAATATTAACTCTGAGCGTTTCATGCGCAAATATATAATTTAAAGCCTCAAGCAATCCTGTAAGCCGAATTCTGTCGAGGATAATCATCTGTCTAAGCGGCCAACCCGCCCATTAAAGGGCCTATTTGACCTTGCACCAAGTTGGGTTTTCACCGCAACGCATCTCTGCGTCCACGCGTGCGCTCTTACCGCACGATTTCACTCTTGCCTGATCTTCTGAAAGAAGCCATCGGCGACATGTTTCTGTTGCACTATCCCTGGGCTTTGATCATTCTTGAAAAGTCACGTGAACTTTTCAAACCTTCTCTCTTCCCGGCTGGATTTCCCAGCAACTTGCTTCCCAAGATTACTCTTAGGGGTGTTCGGACTTTCCTCTGGCTATTTATATATTAACCAGCGATTATCTAGACTACTTGAGGCTTTTGTACGATAACATAATAACGAGAAAAAATCAAGTAAAAAGACCACCTCTTTATGGGGTGGTCTTTAACTAGCTGAAATTAATAGATTTCGTAAGAAACTGAAATTTGGGCTGTTATGTCCTGAACTCCTGGTTCAACACTTGGAACTGCAGCACCGCCGCCTCCCATACCATAACCTTTATCAGCATAGTAAGGGATCGGCATACCACCGGAATTTTCTGAAAAGGTAATTAGTTTACCCAGACGAACTCCTGCTGCACGAGCAAGGTTTTCTGCTTTTTCACGAGCATTCTTTAAAGCAGCTTCGCGAGCTTGTTCTCTAAAATTATCAGGGTCCTGGAAAGTATAGTTTACTCCGTTAATTTGATTTGCTCCGTTCTTTGTTAAACCGTCTAAGATCTTACCAACTTTTTCCAGATCATTAACTTTGACTGTAACTGACTGATTAGCTGTATATCCCGTAATCTGGCCATTGCCTTTAGTGTAATCATATTTTGGATACAAGTTATATCCTGATGTGGAAACATCTTTATCCTCTACACCCTGACCTTTAACGAAAGCAATCATTTTGTTGGCAAGGTTGGTGTTTGCATTTTGTGCGTCAATTGCTGTTGCTCCGTCAGTCTGAACACCGGCATTAACTATTGCCTGGTCCGGTTTAACAGTAACTTTGCCTTCTGCAGATATATTTATGATGTGCTTATCATCAATTTCTCTGAACTTGTTTTTTACTGTGTACAATTGGCTTATGGTTAAAGCAACTAGAAGCACTGCTCCAACTGCGGCAATGGTTTGTACCAACCATTTTGGAATGAATTGCATTTTGTTTCTTCCTGCTTACTTATTAATTACCTTTATTATATCACAACTCCCCTTTTTAAGGGGAGTTGTTTTGTGTATATTGGTTATCTCTTTGCCCACTGCGGACCGCGTCTGGCTCGTTTTAATCCTGGCTTTTTTCTTTCTTTCATTCTGGAATCTCTGGTTAACAAACCGTTCTTCTTTAAGACCTTTCTAAACTCTGTGTTATGTTTTGCCAAAGCCGTGGCAATACCATGAGCAACTGCTTGAGATTGTGAATTAATACCACCGCCTGAAACATTAACATAGACATAGACCTGATTTTCCAAACCGGAAAGCTGCAAAGGTTTAAATGCTTGTTCTGTTAATGCTTTGTTGCCAAAATATACAGCAATTTCTTTCTTGTTAACCGTGCTCTTTCCTTTTCCTTTGAAAAGACGAACATTAGCAACAGAAGTCTTTCTTCTACCTACTGCCCAAGCATATTTACCCTCAGCCAAATTTACTTGTCCGACTGCTGTAGAAGCAGGTGTCTTTTCTGCATGAGTTTTTTCTGCATGAACAACCGGCGTTTCTGAAACAGCCTCTTTCACTACTTTTGGCTTTCTGGTAGTTTTTGTTGCTGGTTTCTTTTCAGTTGTGGTTTTCTTCGTAGTTACCATATTAGTTATATCTTTTTATCAATCTTAAATTCGTGACTTGTTCCTTTAATCATTTTCAATCTACGCATCATTGGTTTGCGGAGCTTGTGATCATCAATCATGTTAAATACCGCTCTTCTCAAAACATCCTCAGGTTTTTCAGCAATCAAATTCTTTAAAGTCTTGGTTCTTAAACCACCCGGATATCCGGAATAGTGGTGGTATTTCTTCTGTTCTACTTTTCTGCCGCTGAACTTAATCTTTTCAACATTAGTCGCAACTACAAAATCACCCATGTCCAAGTGCGGGGTGAAGTCTCTTTTGCCTTTACCGCGCAAAGCATTTGCAATGACTGTGGCAACACGACCGACAGGCTTTGCCGAAGCGTCTATTTCCAACCAGGCTCTGGTAATTTTCTTAGGAATGTATGTTTTCTGTGATTTCATAAATTTAGGTAAGTTCCACAATATATTTATTAGCTCCGTCTTTAGACTTTCCAGAGATCAAAATTCTGGTGTAGCCGCCCTTGCGGTCTTTAAAACGTTCTGCCAAAACCTCTACGACTTTTTTAGCAGCATTCTTGTTTAAATCTGCCATAAGCTGTCGATGAGCATGCAAAGTTTTTGCCTTGCCTTTGGTTATCATCTTGTCAACATAGCTGCGCAATGCTTTTGCATTTGCAGGTGTTGTTTCAATTTGCTCATAAACAATAACCGCAGAAGCCATGGAACGCAGAAGTTTTCTGCGCTGGTCCATGCCTCTTCCTAACTTCTTGGACTTTTTGATTCTGTGTCGCATATATTTCTTAAATACTCTTTCCTAAAACTGCTAAAATTTCGCTTGCTGTTTTTTCTCCTAAACCATCTAAACTTTTGATTTCTTCAGAGGTCATCGCTTGAAGCTGTTCTACTGTTGAAATGGCATTCTTTTCTAAAGCATTCTGGGCTCTCACTGAAAGATCTAAACTTTTTACTGAAGTTCCTTCAGCACTTTCTTCAAAGACTTCCGGAGTTACTGCTCTGGAGGTTGCATTAGCAGGGATTGCTGAATCATTAACAAGCATTGTAAAGTGATCGACTAAGATATGGGCTGCAATGTTTAAAGCTTCCTGTCCGTTTATGGTGCCGTCTGTTTCCATGGTAATGGTCAATTTATCAAAGTTTGTGATCTGACCTACACGGACATTTTGCACCTCATAGTTAACATTCTTGATTGGCGTATATATTGCATCTACTGCAATCATGCCAATTTCAAGTTTTTCAGATTCGCGCTGTTCTACAGGAACATATCCTCTGCCCTGTTGGACTATTAATTCCATATCTAATTCAGCGCTCTTGTTATCCAATGTTGCGATGTAAAGGTCTTTGTTTACAACTTCAACTAAGTCTGTTTCTTTGATGTCTGCTGCTGTAACAACTTTTTCACCCTTCACTTTCAAGGAAAGCCTGACAGGTTCTTCAGTATGTACTTTTAATCTTAGCTGTTTTAAGTTCAAGATTATTTCAACAACATCCTCTTTAACATTTGGGATTGTTGAAAATTCATGATCAACCCATTTCATTTTAACAGCAACAACAGCAGCACCAGGCATGGATGAAAGTAAAACACGGCGCAAAGTGTTGCCAATGGTTACACCATATCCCGGATACAAAGGTTCCATTACAAAAGTGTAACGGTTACCGTCTTGCTCCAACAAACTGACCTGATTTGGTAATGGAATAGCTTCCATTTGTTACGCTTGCTTTCGATTTGAACGTGGACCTAATTCGTGACGCGTCAAACCTTATACAGCGTTCTCCCTTGCCTTTAAAAGGCGTTAATTAAATTATCTTGAATACAATTCAACAATCAGCTGCGTATTGAGTCTGCTTTCAATCTGTTCCTGGTTTGGTACGCTTAAGACTTTACCAGAAAGCGCATCTGCATTTAATTCCAACCATTCCTGAGTCTTGGCATTCTTCAATTTCTGCTTTAAAACTTCAACGTATTTGCTCTTCTTTTTAGTATCTCTAAAAGATATTGTTTCTCCGACTCTTGTTCTGTATGAAGGAATGTTTACTTTCTTGCCGTTTACATCAAAAAAACCGTGAGAAACAAGCTGTCTTGCTTGAGCTCTGGTTTCCGCAAAACCTAAACGATAAACAACATTATCAAGTCTTGATTCTAATATCTGAAGCAAAGCATCTCCGGTAATACCTTTTTTCTTTGAAGCTTCTTCAAAATATTTTCTAAATTGTTTTTCTAAAACTCCGTAAGTCCATTTAGCTTTCTGTTTTTCCTTAAGCTGGGTGCCGTATTCTGAAACGCGTCCTTTGCTTTGGCCATGCTGTCCTGGAGCATAGTTTCTCTTCATTAAAACCTTGGCGTCTTTTGCTGTAACAGCTTCGCCAAAGGAACGGGCTTTTTTAACTTTTGGTCCTGTATATCTTGCCATATTAGACTCTTCTCACTTTCTTTGGTCTTACACCACCGTGTGGGATAGGGGTCTGATCTTTAATGGATAGAACGGTTAAACCAGAGCTTTGCAAAGCTCTAACTGCTGACTCACGACCTGAACCAATGCCTTTAACTAAAACATCTACTTCTTGTAAGCCGCGGTCCTTAACTCTTTGGATTATATCTTCCATAGTTTTCTGAGCAGCATATGGGGTTGATTTTTTTGAGCCTTTAAAACCAACTAAACCTGCTGAACCCCAAGAAATTACATTACCCAGAGTATCTGTAATCGAAATGATCGTATTATTGTATGTAGACTGTACGTAAACCTTGCCCCTTGTGACTTTTGCCTTCGCGCTCTTTTTGCGCTTTGAGGGAGCTTTAACAGCAGCTGTTTCTGCTGCTTGGTTTTCTGTATTTTCTGTTGTCTTAATTTCTTCTGCCATATTTTTAGATTAAGTCTTTTCGTTTGCTGCTTTTCTACCTGAACCTGCTGTTTTTCTAACATTACCTCTGCGGGTTCTGGAATTGGTCTTTGTTCTCTGACCACGAACAGGCAAACCACGGATATGTCTAGTACCGCGGTAAGAACCAATTTCTTTCAATCGCTTAATATTCAAAAGGATTTGCTGTCTTAACTGACCTTCTACTTTAAATCCTGTTTTTTCAATATATTCACGGAGCTTGTTTAATTCGCTTTCTGTTAAATCTTTGGTTCTCTTGTTAGCGTCAACTCCGGTTGCTTTTAAAATTTTCTTTGCTAAAGGCAAACCAATTCCGTAAATATATGGAAGTGATGCCTCTATTCTTTTTTCGTTGGGAATGTTAATCCCTGCTATTCTTGCCATAGTTAATTAACCTTGTCTCTGTTTATGTTTAGGAGTTTTTGGGCAAATGACAAAAAGCTTTCCGTTTCTGCGGACTATCTTGCAATCCTTGCACATTTTTTTAACGCTTGCTCTTACTTTCATATTTTAACGTATTCTTCTTATGATTCTACCCCTTGTTAAATCGTATGGGGTTACTTCGACGATCACCTTATCACCCGGAAGCACACGAATCTTGTTGACCCGGAGTTTTCCGGCTATATGTGCCAGAATTATCTGCCCTGAATCAATTTGGACGCGAAACAAAGCATTAGGTAAGGTTTCCACAACCTTGCCGTCTAATTCGATCGTTTCCTTGCTTTTATCGGACTTTCCAAAGTCTTGAGTGCTCGTAGGAATAAGTTTTAACTTAAATTCTCGTGGAAATATTCTATCAAACAAGCCTAAATGTGTCAAACCTTTTAAAAATAAGGTTTTGACCCCTGTTATTTCGTGGTTACCGTGACATAAACTCGGCCTGAAAGAGAAGGGGCTCTTTTGACCCAAAAAGGACTTGTCTCTATATCTAAACCATCAATTTTAGGGTCAGAAAGTAATAAATCCTTTATCTCGTTCACTGATTTGCCACGAATAGTTGCCTTTACCGAGTTTGGGTCTACTTTTGACACTAGAATACTCTCAACATGCACCTCTGCAATTGCGGTTCCTTTTGCTAAATCAACATTTTTAAAAGTCACTTTAATATCTTCCTTTTTGTCCGTTGCCATAGTCTGACCCTGCTCTAAGGTTAAAGCAATGCGCTGCTCAATGAGTTTCTTTAGAGCCGCGTAATTGTAAACTATTGCTTGCAGGTGTCCTGAAGCGCTTCCTGAAAAGTTCAGGGATTGGTCACTAACTTTTTTGTCAAAAGAAATATTTTTGACCTCAAAAGAAGAGAGTGCTTGGTCTAATATTAAACCCTGGGTGTTAAAAAGCTGTTGTTTTGCAGAATCAAAAAGTGTATTACTAAGCTCTTTGCTTGCTGCGTCAATATCTTCCTGGGAAATATTTGCTGTGTATCTAGAAACCCCACCGTATAAAGCTTTCATGTTAGTTGCATAGAGCAATTGAGGCGCCTTGCCCAAAACTTGATTTGCAATCTCAAATCTAGTACCAGCCGGAATATTGTATTCATCTCCAGCTTGGTCAGCAATCACAGAAACATCAAGGCTTTGGGTAATTCCACTAACGTCTTTTTCTAGTCTGAATATCCTTTTGTCAACTGAAAACTCTGTTGTCGCTGAATTTAACTTCAAGGTCTTACCCGTATTGTTTGTTATGGTCAATACTCCCCTGGCTTTAATGCCAACATTTAACTTTCCTGTGGTGTTAAAAGTTTTTGTGCCCTGCTGCTCCTTGTCTATAACCTGAACTGGCAGCTGTAATTGTTTTGCATCTGCATTTTTAAAATCCCTGCTTAAAGATATCTCCAAATCCCTGCTTAATGGCTGACTGTGCGCATAAATCGTTAGACTTACCCGAGGTAATACAAAAACAGATAAAAGCAAGGCAACTATCAAAATCATCACAACAGAAACAACTATCTTTCTTTTCTTTTTTCCTTTTTTAAGAGCCTCGGTATTAATTATGCGCGGCTTGGCATGATACACGGGTTCTGAAATTACAGGCTTTTGAATGACTGGTTCTGGAACAAATTGCATGACCTGAGGGGGTTGTTGCACAACCTCTTCTTTAATTGGCTCAGGCTTTTGAATGACTCTTTTTTTTAAGGGCTTTTTTGTACCACGAACACCAAAACCAATATCAACAAGTATTTGGCCAATATGCATATCCTGAAGGAAAAAAGAAACTTTTTTTCCCAATTCATCTGTTTTGGTTTTTAGAATCTCAAGACTTGCCTGATCTGAAAAAAGTTTTGAACCATTAGGAAAAACTAGGGTAACTTCATTGCCCCGATCCTCAAAGACTTTTGCGACTATTTCATCAATGTCCGCATTAGGTTTTAAAAATATATTTGCCATTCTTAATTACTCCCGATGAAATTTTTTTCTTTGTTCCCACGAAATAATTTTGGAACTTTCCACCTGATGCTGATCAAAAGGATTTACAGAACGTAAGAGTGCTGAATAGACAGCATAGAACTGCCAAAAAGCTATGAATCTGCCGATTTCCCTTGGCTCTGCTGAAGTTAAATGCAAAGCAATCAATGGAATGTTTTTCTTTTCTGCATCTTCCCAAGTCCCTTCAAACTCCGAATACATGGAGTAGGACAAAGGCATTTTGTGCAGATCATACAAGGAGCCATCTTTTAAAGGCAAACTCTGTAATCCATGGGGCACCTCTGTTTTGCTATCTTTTCTGAAGTTATCTAAAGTAATGAAAAAACCTGCAATATTTTTTTGACCACCAAAAAATCTTTGATTGGTATGGTGCTGAGATTCAGGAGCTTCGTGTGAAAAATATGTCTGCCCTTTTCCCTCTTTACCAAAAGTCTCATGACAAAGTTGGACTATTAAACTGCTAAAAGGAAAAACACTGTGTGAATATATCGGCACGAAAATATCTACAATACCCTGTTTCTCTAGCTGCCACAGGGCATTAGCTGCCTGCAATGCCAGATTATTCTGACCACCTTGAGCGTAAAATTCCAAAGCTCCTTTGTAAAGCTCATCAATATCTATGGAACAAATGGCAGCCGGTAATAAAGCGACCTCTGAAAAAGTAGAAAATCTTCCGCCAACCGCAGGGTGTTTGATAATTTCTGCGCCCAGCTTTTGACCAATGCTTTGTAAAACACTGTCTTCACTAGTAACACAAAGCAAAGGATAACCGGTAAAGTGGAAAAGTGCTTCTAAAAGACTGACTGTTTCTCCTGATTTAGATATTGCCAAAACTAAAGTTTCTTCTTTTTTTAATTCCTCTTTTAGTTTATAAATATACTCCGGATCAACTGTAGAAAGAATCTCAACCCTCTTTCCGCCAGTACCAAATACTCCCAAAAGACCGATTGTGCTGGTAATACTTCCGCCATTTCCGATGATTAAAAGATTTGAGTACTGCTTGTATTTTTCTGCAAGTGTTTTAATCTTTTCTAAATCCGGCTTGTAATTTAAAAAGGGAGCTTCCGGAAAAGAGACTTCTTGGCTTTCGTTTTTTGAAATGTTTGAAAATTCCAAATGCATATTATTCTACAACTGCTTTAATTCTGCGCACACCGGCAGAAACAGCCTCCTCTTTAAGGATCTTAAACTTACCAATATCAGAAGTCTGCTCTACATGCGGCCCCCCGCAAAACTCTCGGGAAATTATTTCTTTGTTGGAAGGATCAAAGATTGTATAGATGGAAACAGTATCACCATATTTTTCACCAAAAAGCCCTATGGCACCAAGCTCTCTTGCTTCTTCTGGACTCATTATCTCCCTTTTGACTTTCAAATCTCTGGCAATATTTTCATTAACTATCTTTTCTACTTCTGAAATTTGTTCAGCGCTCATTTTTTCTGTATGCGTGAAATCAAAACGTAATCTTTCAGGAGTTATATTGCTACCTTTTTGAAAAACATGCTCTCCTAAAACTTTACGCAAAGCAGCCTGCAAGAGATGGGTTGCTGTGTGCATCTTAACAACAATTTCCGAATGATCTGCAAGCCCTCCTTTAAAAGTACCTGCTGAAGCTGTTCTAGAAAGCTCTTGATGTTTTTTAAACTCAGCTTCAAACTCTTCTTTATCAACATCCATTCCCGATTGCAAAGCCAACTCTTTGGTAATTTCCCAAGGTATTCCAAATGATTGAAAAAGGTTAAAAGCATCTTTGCCGGAAACTTCCTTGTATTTTCTAAATTCCTTTAACCCAGCTTCCAATGTTTTGCCAAACTTCTGCTCTTCTTCTAAGATAACGTTTAATATATTTCTACGGTTCTGTTCAAGCTCAGGGTATGCCTTAGAATATTCTAAGATATATCCCAAAACAATTTTTTCAACCCAATCACCTTTTAAACCAAGTATTTTGCCATGCACAATTGCTCTCCTTAAAATACGTCGCATGATATATCCACGTTCTTTGTTTGAAGGGCTAACACCGTCTGCAGCCATGAAAGTTGCTGCACGCAAATGGTCAACAATGATTCTTGCTTTACCTTCCTGAAGATTTGTTGCTTCACCGAGTTGATCAAAAATTACATTAAAAGCTGATTTAAAAAGTTCAGTATCAAAAACATTGTTTTGTCCCTGAGAAAATGTTAGAACTCTTTCCAGACCCATTCCTGTGTCAACATTTTTTTGCGCAAGAACTTCATATTTACCTCCACCTAAACCATTGTATTGCATGAAGACATTATTCCAAACTTCAATAAAACGTCCACAATCACAATTAATGTGACACTTTTCTGTGTTGCCTGTTTGTTTGCTCCAATGTTCATGCTTTACGCGCATATTTTCTAGTAAATCCCCTTCTGTATCTATGAACATTTCAGTATCAGGGCCAGCAGGACCTTTGTCTCCAGCTTGCCACCAATTTTTGTCTCTGTTGTAAGGAAATATTCTTTTAACTCCGCCAAATGTGTGAACTTCTTCTGAGAACTCTGCTTTGATTGGTTTTGTTGGGTGTGTTGAAAATGCTTTTTGCCAAGCATCAATTGCTTCTTGATCGCGAGGAACCTCAGAATCTCCGGAAAATACTGAAACATATAGCTGGTTTGGGTCTAAGTCCAACCAATCTTTAGAAGTCAAGAATTCAAAACACCAAGTAATTGCTTCTGCTTTGAAATAGTCGCCAAAACTCCAGTTGCCAAGCATTTCAAAAAAAGTTAAATGCCTGTTGTCACCAACATCATCGATGTCTGTGGTACGAATACATTTTTGAACATCAACAACACGTTTTCCTCCGGGATGGTTTTCGCCCAAAAGATACGGCACTAAAGGATGCATGCCTGCAGTTGTAAAAAGGACAGTCGGGTCATTTTGTGGAACTAAAGGAGATGAAGGAATCACCGTGTGCCCTTTGCTCTCAAAAAAGCCCAAGAATGCTTCTCTTAATTGTTGTGCTGTCAGTCTTTTCATAATGTATATATATTATCAGAAATTAAGCCTTGATCAAAACTAAATAGCACCAGGACGGTGCTATTTAGTCAAATCTTGCATTTGGCTTTACTTACCTAAAATCTCCAGGGCTTTTTCCATCTGTGGATCCTTGTTCTTGGCTGCATCATCAATGCCCATCTCCACTTTAATATCTGGCTCAAGACCATTTTTGTTAATGTTAATTCCGTTTGGAGTAAGCCATTTTGCTACAGTAACTTTAACAGCAGTGTTCTGTGGCAAACCAATTAACTCCTGAACAGAGCCCTTACCAAAGGTTTTTACACCAACAAGCTTAGCATAACCTTGATCTCTTAATGCTCCTGAAACAATTTCTGCTGCTGAAGCGCTGCCGCCATTTGCCAAAATTACAGTATTTATCTTAGAGAGTATGTTATTCCCCGTTGAGGTGAATTTCTGGGAAGTTCCGTCTGAATGAGCCTCAGTAACAACTGTTTTACCTTTATCCAGCCAGTACGAAGCAATATTAACAGCGCCATCCAAATATCCGCCTGGATCATCTCTTAAATCAAGGACAATCCCCGATACATTATCTGAAACAGCTTTTAAAGCTGCTGCTCTAAAGAGTTCGTTTGTGTCATCGCCAAATCTTTGAATATTAATGACAGCGATTTTTTTACCGTTAACTTCTTTATATTCTGTCTTAACACTGGTGATCTCTATCTTTGCCCTAGTAATTTTAAAATCAAGCTGTTTTTTAGTATCAGGTCTGTAAATATTCAACTCGACTTGCGTTCCGCGAGGACCTCTGATCTTGCTGACAACCTCATCTAAAGTCAGGCCAGTTGTTTCTTTGTTATCAACCTTTAAAATGATGTCTCCGGAAAGAATGCCTGCTTTTTTTGCAGGGGTATCATCAAGCGGGGCAACAACCACAATATTACCATCCTTCATGCCCACTTCAGCACCAATACCGTCAAAGGTTCCGGAAAGCTCAGTTTTAAAATCAGAATATTGCTTTGGATCAAAAAAAGTCGTATACGGATCTCCCAGAGAAGCAACAGCTCCGGCAACAGCGCCATACAAAACTTTTTGCTGGTCTATGGGTTTATCTATATATTTCTGATTAACAATATCTAATGTCTGCCAAAGCAAACTGTAATCAACATCTTTAGGATAATTATTCTGGTTAATTATCTTGTAATCACCACCGCTGTAGATATACCCTCTGGCTCCCATTTTCAGGCCGCCAAAAAAAGTGCCTACTGAAAAAACAAGCAAGACCAGTATTGTTAAAATGTATTTTCTGTTTGAAATCATTAGTTTGTTTTTAATTACTTGCTAACATATGGCTCTGATATCATCGCATTTCTTAGGCGTAATATCCAGTAGCGACCCCAAATCCCTAAAAATACTGCCCAATTCATAAAAAAAGGGTACTTTTTTGTGTAATGCTTCTTGTAGAATATCCACATAGAGCGATGGAAATGGTAAAGCGTAAAAGTTGGAATTTTCTTAGAAGACTGTCCTTTGTAATGAATAGTTGTGACTTTGGGGAAATAGTAAACCTTAAAACCTGCTTCTTTAACTCTGTAACAATACTCAATATCTTCGCCATACATAAAAAAGTCTTCATCCCAGCCGCCAACCTTTTCAACAACTGACCTGCGCGTCAACATAAATGCACCGACCAAAGAATCAACTTCTCCGGCCGTGTCTTCAGACATAAATGTCAAATCATAACCTCCGAAAAACTTGCTTTTTGGAAAAAGTTTGTCCAGTTTTAGAAAATACACCAAAGCATTCCAAGGATTTGGGAAACCGCGCTTGCTGGCATGGTCAATGCTGCCGTCTGCTTTTACAAGCTTGCAACCAAGCATGCCAACTTTTGAATGTTGATCCATAAAACTTAAACATTCCTGAAAAACATTTGTATCTACTTCAGTATCAGGGTTTAAAAACAAAATATATCGCCCGCTGGCTTCTTTTAAGCCAGCATTGTTCCCTTTGGCAAAACCATTGTTTTGATTGCGGATAAGTTTAGCTTGAAGAAACTCACTCTCAACCATTTCGGCACTGCCATCTTTTGAATCATTGTCTACAACGATAACCTCAAAAGAATAACCAGAAACAGAATTAAAAACCGCTTTTAAACAGTTACGTAAAAGCTCGGGAACCCTGTACGACAAAATAATCACGGAAAGATCTACTTTTTGCTCTTTCATACAAACCATTTCTCCATTTCTTTAGAATTTACTTTTCTTCTAGCCTGGATAATCCTTCTTTTCAAAAACATCTTTGGTAGGAGTCTAAAAAAAGTCGGCAATACACTCCATGTTGATATTGAAAAAACCGTTATAAACAAGGCCATAGCCAATTCTCTAAGAAGTATAAGGGGGGCTGCTTTCCAAAAGTTCCAACCAAAATCATTTTTAATAATAGCAAAAAGGTGATTTCTCCAGTTCCAACGCCTGACATTTAAAGAAAAGCCGCGATGATGTTTAACAAAAGTAAAAAACCTTCTCAAACCCCCGGGACTTAAACCTACTGCTCTGGGATGAATAACTACAGCCTTGGGCACAAAACAAACTTGCCAGCCTTGCAAACGCATTCTCCAAGAAAGATCTAAGTCTTCCCAATACGCAAAAAAGTCAGGATCATAGTACTCGCTGTCAAATATTTTAACTGATTCCAAAGCTTCTTTTCTAAAAACTGCTGCGGTTCCCGAAACCCCAAATATTTCAGTTAAACTATCATATTGCCCGTGATCTACTTCTAGCTGTCCTCGCTCTCTGCCTCTTCTGCTTTTTGAAACAACTATACCAGTACCATCTAAAATATTTTCATCCTGTTTGTTTTTTCCGGGTTTTAACATCTTGCCAGTTGCTGCTCCAACCAAAGGCTCTTCAAAAGCCTTAACAATCTCTGAAACAAAATCAGGTTCTAAAAGAGCATCAGGATTCAAAACCATCAAAAGCTCGCTGGAGTTATTTTTAAAAAACTTGTTGTGTCCTCCTGCATAACCCAAGTTTTCTCCGTTATCAACGATCTTTAACCTTGGGTTATTCCCAAATTCTTGAGAAACCTGTTCAACCAAATTTGGTTGCCCCTTAGGTCCATTGTCCATATATTGAACTTCAAAATCAGAATAATCCTGAGAAAGAGCATGTTCCAAACATCTCTTAATCTCAGGCCAAGGGGTGTTGTAATTTAATAAATTTATAGCTATCTTACTCATTCTTTTTCTTGAGAATACTGTTTGAATATACTAGCAGAAATACCAAGAATTAAGAAAAAATACATCAAAACCCGATCATTCATAATCGTGCCATCAATCAAAGAATACGTAAAAACCCAAGCTAGGTTAAAACCAACGGCTACAGCAAAAACAACCATAAAATCTTCGGAAAAGAGATAGTGTCTTTTAAAAAAGAGGTAAAAAGAAGTAAACAAAGATTTCAAAAAAACAAACAAAGCAAAAAGTCCAACTATACCAAGCTCAGAAAAAATGTCTAAATACAAACTATGTGCGCTGATATATTGCTTTGGCAAATTAAATCTCTTTTCAAAATCAGAGCTTAACAAAGAGGAAAAGTTGCCATAACCAACACCAATCAAAGGATGCGGCAAGATTACTTTTGCAAAAGTATACTGCCAAATCTGCAAACGTCCGGCATTAGAAGATTCTTGCAAATCATAAATACTATTAGCACGCTGCAAAAAACTCTCACCAGCCCTCTGCCCAAAACTATGCAGCCCTTTTTGAATCAAAGGAGTTAAGGCTAAAAAAACAAAAAATATCAATATTGGCAAAGCAATTGGCCTAAGCAAGCTTCGACCGTAATGTTTAAAATATGCAAAACCAAGCAAAACCAAAGGAGCAATAATTCCCACCCAGACCCCCCTGGTGCCTGAAAAAATAATTCCTAAAACAGAAAGGAGCATCAAAATCCAAAGCACAATCTTTGAAAATCTCTTTCGATTCGTCTTTTCAAAAACCAACAAAGAAACAATCGCTGTTAGTGCAAAAACGCAAATTACCGCAAAAGCATGCGAATCAGGAAGTGTAGAAAACATTCTTAATGTTTGCCCTTGAACAGAAAAACTAAACCAGGAATTAGAATATATAGCGGAATCTGCAAAGCTTGTACCATAGAAAGCTTTGGAAATGTATGTCGCCCAATATTGCCAGAAGTAATAGAGGTTAGAAAAAGAGCTTATGATTAATTGCATAAAACCAAAGACAACGATTGTTGAAAGTGAAACTAGGGTCAATCTGATAACTTCTAAAGTTTTTTCTTTTTCTTTGATCAAAAAATTGTAGACAACTAAATAAAGAAGGTAAATATTAAGGGCAAAGGCCAATTTCTTCAAACCAAGGACTATGTTTGCATTAGAAAAAAATAAAGAAATTAAAACAGCCAAAGCAAACCATGCTAAATACTTATCCCAAGGCGCAAACTCCATTCTTAAGCCCTGTTTCTTTGCAGACCACCAATACTTTAAAAAGAGTGCTAGAAAAGTAAAACGCCAGGCTGAAAGAGTATCAAGCTTGGAATTAGGCAACACCAAATACAAAGGAATGCTTAAAATGACGCTTAACAAAGCATTTTCTAAATCAAAAAAGAGAATAGCCAAAAGCTGCAAAAGAAGATTTAAATATGACCAGTTTTGATTAACAGTGCCTGTGGCAATCAAACTAGTTGAAAAAATTTGAAAAATGAAAAATATAACCAACCAAAATCTTTGCTTAAACATGTTCCCCTTTCAAAAGTGCTAGAGTTTGCTTGGCGCACTTTTGCCAAGTAAATAATTTTAATCGTTCTCTTCCTTTTTCGATTAAAGAATCATGCAAAGACCTGTCTGTAATTGCCGCATAAATAGCGCTTTTCATTTCCTGTTTATTTTTTGGATCAAAATATATTGCAGCATCTCCGGCAACTTCTGGCAAAGCAGAAACATTTGAGCAAGCCACAGCAACATCAGAAGCAAAAGCATCAAGCAAACTCATGCCAAAACCCTCGTAAAAAGAAGGCTGTACTAAAAGATCGGCTTTCTTAAGATACGCAAAACGATCATAACCATAACCACAATATATGACCTCAGGGTGATCCTTTATCTGCTGCATTATCTTTTCATAAAGCCAGCCTTTGCCGCCAACTAAAACCAAACTCTGCGGGATTTGTTTTTCTTTCTTAAGCTCAACAAAAGCTTCGATTAAACCAGAAACGTTCTTTCTTGGCTGTAGTGTAGATATATACAAAATATATTTATCCGGTAAAGCAGCAATCTTTTTTTGCTCTTTTGAAAGCTCTTCTTGAGATGCTTTTGCGGGTATCTCACTCTTTGCATCAAAACCGTGATAGATTACGGAAATCTTAGAAAGATTTGTTTTGTAAATTTTTGCAATATCTTTTTTTGTTTGCTCAGATACGGCAATGATGGACCTTGAAAACTTGCAAGCAAACCAGGTTGAAAAACGCAAATACCAGCGCATAAAAGTCTTGAATGTTTCAGGATAGAACTCCCAGGCAAGGTCATGGATTGTCACCAGAGAGTTTTTTGGGTGAATCAAAGGCAGTGCTGAAGCCATGATAAAAAGCGCGTCAACAGGACGCACCAACATTTCCCAGGAAATCCTAAGCTGCGTCCAAAAAATCGGGAAAGGCATAACCTTAAGCTTAAAATTCTTGGGCAATTGTTGGAGCCAAGAAGCAGGTTTAGTCCTTAAATACAAAATATATTCATTCTCAAAATCTTCTTTTGCCAGCGCAAGAATAAGCTGCTGGGCATAATGCTCAACACCAGTTGGATTTGAAACGTTTGCTCTTTCTGCCTCAACCCCTATTCTCATTAGCTGCTCCTTAAATTAGAAATAAAAAGAAAATCACTCTTCTTAACAAAACCAGTAACACTCAAAGCAACAAAATACACAACTAAACCAAGCGGTATAGTTAAAACTAAACTTTTTTCTCTAAAAGACCAAAGCGCTACTCCCATAATTAATGCTGCAAAAAGAGGTTGCCAGATATATCTGAAAAACTTGAAGTTAACAATTCTTGTTTTGACGAAATAGAAGTAGAGGGTGGCTTGGACTAACTCTGAAAATACTGTCATGAAAGCAGCAGCCTTTAAACCATAGATGGGGATTAAAATTGCATTACCAACAACGTTCAAAACAATATTGCTAAAAGTAATTTTTACTGCGATCTTGGTTAATTGATTAACCATAACGCTGTTAACGGCAGCGTAAATGAAAAGTATTCCTGAAGCAAAAACCAATATTTCAAGCGCAACATATCCCGCGAAGAAGTCAGCACCCCCAACAACAACAATGAGCTTCTTAGCAAGCAATACTCCTCCAACTATTAAAGGAATTGCTAAGGCAAGCATCATCCTGGTGTATTTTTCTAGGGAAGCGCTGATTACTTCTTTATCATTTAAAATTAAACGGGAAGAAATGAAAGGATAAAGTGAAGAAGAAACAACAGCCGGAACAAAAGCCAAAAGATCAACAAACTTGTAGGCCGCAGTATACAAACCTGTTTCAGCATAGCCCTTGAAGTGCGTTAGGATGATAATATCAATTTTGTTGTAAACAATACTAAAACCAACGAGCATACCAAAAGGCAGCGCCGCTTTAATCATCCGCTGGATTAAAGAAAAGTCTAAAGCTTTCAGAAAATTGAAAAGCTCTGGTTTCGGTACATAGCGCTTAATGAGGTACTCATAAACAAGGATATGCATAATACCGTTAAAAACCTGAACCAAGGAGAGAAAGACCACTGATTTTCCCAAAAATATTGCTGAAAATATAACCGCGACATTAATTACTGAATCAAAGAAATTAATTACAGCAATGTGATGCATGTCTTCGTGCGCTGAAAGAATTGATTTATGCGGAATAGTTAGGGCATTCAAAAACATACCAAAGCCGGCAACAAAAATACCGTTGCGCACCAAAGGATCATAACCTGCCCAAACCGCAATTGCGGCTAAAACAATCCAAATGCTTAAAGCTAGGATAAACTCAACTGCAAAAAAATGTCCAAGATATTTCTTAGCCTCTTCCTTGTTTTCTGAAACCTTTTTTATGACTAGTTGCTGTATACCAAAGTCAACAACCACGGAAAAAAGCAGAACATAAGAAAGAACAAATTGATATTGTCCTGAAGCGTACGTTCCCAGATAGCGAAACATGCTTGCATAACCAACGAAAACCAAGGCTGCTGCAAGCACCCTTGAAAAAACCAAACTCAAAATGTTTCTCGAAACTTTGCTCATTGATTACTGCTCAATATCAGAAGCTTGGGGATATGAATCTACTTCAGCCTGAGACAAAACATTTGGTTTTTGTTTTTTGTATTTTGAACTCCAAGTTTTTGCGTCTAAAGCAACCTTAAGACCTTTGCTAATAACAAAAATTGTCTGAGATCTATCCCCTTTAATCAGGGTACCGTCTTTAGGGGGCAGTGGCAAACCATCATTTAACATAAGGGCTTCGCTTTGTTCCATTGCCACAAACTTGATATTTCTTTGCTTAAAGACAAAAGCAGAAACCGGGTGTTTAGCACCATTGCTATAAAGATAGACAGAGCCATCAGGAATTCTTAGGTATGTGTTATCAGGGGGCGCCAGGAATGAACCCAGACTTGCTGCTGCCAGCTCATTAATAGAAAGCGTAACCACCTTAGACTGCTGGAACTTGTAAAGTTTAAAAACAGTTGCTGAAACAGGTCTTAAAAGCTCGCTTTGAACTAAGAAAACCATGCTGCTCTCCGGAGTCTTAACCAAAGTTCCGTCTTTTGGCAGCAAGAAGTCACCCAGAACATACCCATCAACTTCGTTTTGAGAAAGTCTATTTACATCTTTGCCTTTGAAAGCATACTGTTTGAAAGTGAAAGCACTCAAGCTCATGCGTTTACCGTTCTTAATCAAATATACGGTTTTTGAAGCATCACCTTGAATCAAAGTTCCGTCATATGGTGCCAGCATAGCTTTGGTTTCAAAGAGATCAAACTCTGCTTGCGATATTGCCAGAGCGTTTTCTACTTTTAAACCTCTTTGTTTCAAGACAAAAGAAGAAACAGGATGCTTCTCGCTGTTCTGAAAAACAAAAAGTTTTCCGCTCTGATCAGAGTTGATCTTCACTACCGTATTATCAGCAGGACCATAGATTGACCCTTGATCAAGCGAAGAAAGCTCTGTCGGAGAAACTGTTATTGTTCCAGAAGCATTCAAACCGCGCGCGGAAATGACAAAGGATGGAATAACCGAGCGTAAACCATTGTTGATGATGTATGTTGTTGTGTCCCCTGCCAACTTTATCAAAGTTCCGTTGGGATATCTAAACCACTGATCAAAAAACTTCCAAAAATTGTAATTACCGTTGTAAACATGCGGGGTGTATCTGTACAAAGCGGCTGTAGCAGCATTCAGGAGCGTGACACTCTGGGTTGGCTGGGGGTTCTGTGGTCCACCAGTTGTATTTTTAAAAACAATTGTGTCGTTAATTTTTGAAGTCCTTATTATTGGCGTACCAAAAGTTTGATTCTGGGCATCAACACCCGGTCCTCTACCGTTTGGCGTTGTAAAACTACGCATCAAAGATCCCGGTGCTCCGATGTACTTATTTCCCTGCGCATCATATGCTCCAAAAAGCTGGGCATAGAAACCAAAAAACAAAGAATCACAACCACCGCTATCAGGACAACCAAAACCCATAGCATGATCAAGCGCGCTTTGCAGCTTGGAATCTGTTGAAAAAGCTCCCGTAATTAAACTTTGCTCCTTTTGTAAAGTAACAATAATGACCTGAGGGTTAATCCCCGTCTTTAAAGCAGCATCCCATATGAGCTCTGCTGCTGTTCTTAACCTACCTAAATTAGCTTCAGGGTCTGAAAGATTTGTTTTAAGTTTTGTATCAGTAGGTTCCCTAAGCTTCTGCAAAAAACCGGGATTGGTATTTGCTAAGGTACTTTTTTTTGATTCCAAGAACTGCTGAATACCAGAAGCAGAACCAAATGTTTCCTTGTCAGAAAATGTTTTGTCTTCAATGATTTTGTTGGGATTAAAATCAGCTAATACTGCAGAAAACGGCGCTAAAAGCGTTGTGAATGAAAAAATGCCTGCAAATATTTTTTTTAAGATTGTATTTTTCATATATCTTATCTAATATATGCGCTACCTATAGCATAATTTGGAATATCAGACTCCGGAACATAAAGGATTGGGAAAATATCTAAACCTTTGTCTTTCCAAAAAGCATAGTTAATTGGGTGCAAAGCGCCATCAACTACCCAATAGACGGTTTGTTGTTTCCCTTTAACAAGTGTACCTTCAGTTGGCGCTAAAAACTTGCCTGAAACCCAGGAATTTAATTCTTCAGTGGTAACTAAAAGAATGCTGCTTTGGCTGTCCTTGATCTGACTAAAAACAGAGGCTGTGACAGGACGTTTTAAACCCTCGGAGATATAATAAAGAGTTGGATCATTAGGCGTTTTAACAAGACTACCATTTAAAGGCAGGGCCCAAGGTCCTGAAGCAAAGCCTGAGAGTTCATAATCACTGACCTGTCTTGGGGTTTGATTATTAAAACGTTGCTTTAAAATACTATCTGAAACTCTCTGGCGTTGACCTCCAGAAATGTAATATATTAATCCGGTTTCAGAAACAGAAACCAGATCACCTTCTTTAATCAAATTCACCCTGTTGATGACTTGATCAAGAGCGTTCATTACATCGATTCTGCCAAAACCAATTAAACCATCACAAGATCTGCTACTGCACTGATTACTGTTTAGATTATCAATTGGCGTTGCTGACTGGATTATCCTGTCTCGTATATCTTTGTTGCTTAGATTAGAATTAAAAGCCTTTAACAGAGCGGCTTCTGCTGAAACCAAGGGCGCTGCCAAGGAAGTTCCCGAAGCATAAGCATAAGCATTGGGAGTTGGCTGCTTTGTATTTGGATCATAACTTAATGTTGAAAGAATACGCTTCCCCGGAGCTGTAACATCAACACAAGATTTTCCGTAATTAGAAAAAACAGTTTTAAAATCATAGACGTCTGTTGCCGCAACACCAATAACCATATTCTCGCCATTGTCATTGCATACAGGAAAAACAGGAGCAACATCCAAATCTCCCCCTGTAACAGCCACATCATTACCCACTGCAGCGACTATGACTACATTTTTTTTGAAAGCATAAGAGATGGCGTTGGAAAGTACAACATCATTGGAAAAACCAACTCCCCCCAAAGACATATTAATAACATTAGCACCGTGATCAGCGGCCCAAACGATTGCTGCAGCAACGTCTGAAGAATTACCCGAGCCTGTGGCATCTAAAGCTTTTAAAGGCATTAGAGTGACTGTAAAAGCAGCACCTGCAATCCCCCTAAAATTATTTGGAGTTGCGGCAATGACTCCGGCAACTAATGTTCCGTGTCCATTGTCATCAGAGTTCATACCAAAGGGAATTATAGTTTTGTTTAAAAAATCATAACCTGAGGCAACCTGCCCTGCAGAAAGGTCTTCATGCAAAGCATCAATACCAGTATCAATTACTGCCACAACAACACTGTTGCTGCCTTGAGTTTTTTCCCAAGCCTCAGGAAACCTCGCTTTTATCAAACCCCATTCTCGATCTGTATTAGAACCATCTGTACTAAACCCAGGGTCATTGACAACGACAGCTTCTGATTTAAATGTGTGATCTTGCTGGACATACATTAAATCAAGACCTAATTTTTTTTGTATTTCTAAAAGTGATTTCGAAGATTCAAAACTGAAAGTATTTTTTAATGAAGGATTAGTTGCACCTCTAAAAACTTCGGAAATATTTTCTGCATTTACTTCATTAAGCAAAGAGACGGATTTAAGTTGAACAACGTATTTTTGAAGAGGGGCAGCATGCACAACAAAAACAAAACCAAACTGGCTTGCTAAAACTATGCTTAAAATTACTGATTTAATGTTACTTTTCAATGCTTTAGCTTTCCTTAAACGCTTTTTTGTAATCACCGCGCAGGGATCTGAACTTAATCTTAAAAAGATCCAACAAAGATTCTAAATATGCTTTCAAGGGAACATGTCCTCCGCCATGCTCTGTCCATGAAAGAGCAACCTCTTTAACTTTGTAACCTCTATCAAAACCAATCTTCAAAACTTCAAAATCAAACCCCCAACGACTTATACTTACAAAACGGAAAATATCTTTTGCAGCTCTCTTACTAAAAGCCTTGAAACCAACCTGTGTATCCTTAATCCCCGGAGCTACGAAAATCTGAATCAGAAGATTTGACGCTCTGCTTAAGAGTATTCTGTAAAAAGGTTGATGCACTTTTACTTTATCAGGATCCAAATATCTTGAACCGATAACTATGTCATACCCTTTTTCAAAGTACTGAAAAAACTTTGAAACCTCGGAAATCGGCGTTGCGTTATCAGCGTCCATAAACATAACCACATCACCATCCGCGTATTCCAATATTCCCTTTTTTACAGCGTACCCTTTACCGCCTTTTGCAAGATTCACAGCTATTAAATTAGAAACATCTTGTGCCAATTCTTTGACGACCTCATAAGTTTGATCATGACTGCCATTAACAACTACAATGATCTGATAATCAAAGTCCTGCTTCTTTAAATACGTATCAATAGCATGTAATGTTGCAGGAATTCTTTTTTCTTCGTTATATGCGGGAATAACTACGGAAAGCTTCATTTTGTTTTGCTTTTTTCTCTTTAATTTCTCTAAAACTTTTTTTATTATACCATTTCTCTCTGTTTATTCAAAATATATAGGCAACAAAAAAACCCGCTCTGTATCAAGCGGGTTTTCTTTCTGTTATTCAATTCTTACCTTAGGCATTTTCTCTAAAAGTCTTTGAAAGTAACCTTTTCTTTTTGCTAGAGCAAAAAGCAAGGTTACAAAAGATGCAAAGAAAACTGCAACCATTGTCCCAGCACCAGTCTTTGGAGCAACAAATCCTGCACCCAAAACTTGGGGTGCGGTCAGCCTTACTGTAACAGTGTTACCGTACGTATTAACCATGCTTAAGTTGGAAGCGCTAGGCAAATTATACTTAACTCTAACCTTGAAAGTATTTGTCACAGAACTATTTGCATAGATTGTCTGACCTGGGAAAGAAAGTACATTTCCTGAAAGAGTGTACCCTTTTGAAATCTGATCACTACCATCAATATCAGCATAGGTTAAGACACCTGAAAGATCATCAGAAACCACATAGTTGTAAACCGCGGCATTACCAGTGTTTGTCGTTACCAGAGTATACGTAATGTAGTTTTCTTTTTCTGCGGGGACTGTTGTAGCATCAATATTTTTGGTGTTGTTAAAAGCACTCTTTGAGCTAGTTAAACCAATATTTGCTCCGGCAACTGAACCAGTTGCGAGATTGATTGTTAAATTTCTACTGCAGCTAGATCCAAAAGAACTTCCGTTTAAAGTAAAGGTTGTGGTTCCTGTAATAGGGCCAGAATCCATAGAGCCAAAACTGCTTACTGACTGACCGTTAAAGCGTCCGCCATAGATTGAAAGAGTGCTAGAGCTGTTTGCATTCCAGCGCAAGGTTGTTGTAGAACCATAGCTTACATTGTATGAATCAGCTGTAAAGGAATCAATGTTACAGTAGGTATATCCCGGATTATATGATCCTGAAGTTCCTATGGAAATGCTTCTTGAACATGAACCATTGTTACCATTTCCAAACAAGGTAAAGGTTGTTGAACCGTACAAAGATCCAGAATCTATACTGCCGCCGCTTGAAACAAGCTGACCATTGAATCTTCCGCCTGAAAGGTACAAGCTGTTTACATTTGAAGCGCTCCAGCGCAAGGTTGTTGAAGAACCGTAACTACCGTTAAAACTGTCTGCGTAAAACGAATCAATGGAACAAGCACTTCCAGAAGATCCTGGAACACCAGAAACACTTACAGTAATACTTCTAGTACATGAACCATTAGTACCTGTGCCGAACAAACTGAATGTTGCGGTGTTAAAAAGCGGGTTTGTATCAATACTGCCGTTGTTTAAAACCGGCTGACCATTAAATCCGCCACCTGAAAGGTAGAGACCATTAGGACCAATGTTTGATGTTGTCCAACGAATGGTTGTGGAAGTGCCTGCGTTAACAGTTGCAGAATCAACGGTTAGCGTATCAATACTACAAGCACTGCCGGAAACCGGAGGAGTTCCGCTTACTGAAACAGTCAAGCTTCTGGAACATGAACCATTACTGCCGCTTGAAAATAACGTATATGTTGCGCTTGAATTTAAAGCTCCTGTATCAATACTTCCAGTGTTGGCAACCAGCAAGCCATTAAATCTTCCGCCTGAAAGGTAGAGACCATCAGAACCCACGTTAGATGTGTTCCAGCGCAATATCGTTGAAGAACCTGAATTAACCACGAGGTTGTCTGCTGTAAACGAATCTATTGTACAAGCAAGACCAGGAGGCGTTGTTGTACCGCTTACTGTAACAGTCAAGCTTCTGGAACATGAACCGCCTGAACCGTTTGCTGTAATTGTATATGTTGTTGTTGAAGTCAACGCGCCTGTATCTAGGCTTGAAAGACCTGACAAGGAATAACCATTAAAGCGTCCTCCGGAAATATACATTGATCCGGCAATAACATTGGATGCGCTAAAACGAAGAATTGTCGCAGAACCCGAAGTGACAGTTGGGCTGTCTGCTGTAAACGAATCTATTGTACAAGCAAGACCCGCGACTGTTGAAGCGTTAACTGTTGCGGAATCTGAAACAAGGTTGGTATTAGAACCCTGCGCAGAAGCGCTATTAACTAATGATCCTGAGTTCACATTAACTGTTGCAGAGAATGTAAATGTCATTTGTGCACCAACTTGCAAATTCATACCTGTGTTGTAACCGTTGGAATTAGTAACAACCGCATCATAACCGCCGATTCCATTTAATCTGCCGCTTCCTGAAATCATGCTCAAACCAAAAGGCAACGCATCTCTAATATTTATATTATTTGCAACTCCAGGACCATTGTTCGTAATGGTGACTCTGAAATCTACAGCATCACCATTCTTAGCATTTGCGGTTTTAGAGAATGAGTTTTGCCCCGAAACACTGACTGTTTTTGTCAAAGAAAGATTTGTTTGAGAAGGACCGGAAACACCGTTAACTTGAAGGGTGTATATGACAAAGCCTGCGTACTGGAAACATGCTGGGAGATCGCCGAGATCGACTCCTGTATTTGAGCTAATGCCGTCTGGTAAATTAACCAAATACATTGTTTGACCGTCAAAAGTAGTACCGCAAGCATTGCTTGGGCTAGTATTAACCGAGATATGTGTAGCCTGTATATATGCTTGGCTGACACACATTTGTGTGGACTGAGGAACATATGACAAAGTTGTTGGAACATTACTTCTTACAGTAACATCACCGCCATGATTAGAGCTGCTGGCAACACCAGCGTTTGATGACATCAATGATCCGTTTACAGTATGTGCTGTTCCTAAGTTAGTGTCGTAATAGCTGAAAGCTGTTACATTTCTGGCAATGTTAGCGTTAGGATCTGACGCCGGAGCTTGATTTGCACCGTTGTGAAAATATACGCTCACTCTTACGCGATCGCCCGGATTAACATAGAAGCCAGCATCATGCTCTGCTTGAGAAAGTGCATAACGTCCACCATTTAAGTTTTTCGCATCTACCAAAGCATAATCATGACAAGATTCACCAGTCCATGTTAATGGCCAAATATTTAATGCCGGAGTGTTTGTATTGTATCCAGTACAAGCAATGTCTGCTTGCGCTTGTTTGTAGACCTTTGCAAATCCAAAAACCGTAACAGCAAGAACGACCACTGCTGCCACAGAATATTTAGACTTAATCAATGATATTAATTTTGTCATATATCCTTAATCTTAATTCTTGGTTAATTACTAGCTTTCACTAGTAAAATTAGAAAGCTAAAAACTTGCTAATTCCACCAGTTAAAGTTTCAAGGTGGTGAGGGGCGTACAGACAAGCGAATGCTTTACCTGCACACCCCCACCTTGCTAGAGGGCTTCCGGGCCCTCTGTTATGCGTGAAATCTACGGACTGCGAGGAACCCCGTCTGGTCCCCGAGGAGGTCCACCAGTTTTTCCTGGGATGGGATGTTTCTTCCCGCCCCAGTGAATCTGGGTTCCGCCCCAGATTGCAAGCCCCGTCAGTGCAACGATGCCTGCAACCTTTGTAGTCTTCTTGCCGTCGAAGACCTTCTTCGACACAGTGTCAGTTGCGATACTGTCCCGAAGGATCTCAAACGGGACCTTCTTGGAACCCTCTCCGCTGCTTGCTTCGGCATACATCGCCTGAAGCGGTAGCGCAGCGTTGAAGCAGTAGCCGAGAGTCAGGACGGTCACACCGTCGCTGAGCTTGACCAACCCTGCCTTGATGCTCTTAGCAGAATTAGCCGGGACATACCGCTGATTCAACCCAGCGTTTCCCTGCTCCGAACACGTGGCATTGTATGCCAGGTTCGGGTACTGCGAGAGAGGAACAATCCGGGCGCCGCCGTTAGAGTTCCGGGAAACGTAATCCCGGATTTGCTCAGGCGACATCCCGCCGTCGAGAGCCAAGCACTTCTGCGTCTTCGGATCCTTCACCTTCGCAAGAAAGTCAGCTCCGTTGACGAATCCTTCGTCAAAGAACCGGCTCCCAGGAGTCCGAACGTGCAGGAGATCAGCATCGCTTCGGTTGCGAAGCAGGCTTGAATCCATCTTTGGCACAGAATTTGCGCCAAAGACTTCGAAGCCGCTTGTAACCTTCACGGTATACTGCTCGGGCTCGGACTTGATCGAGGCGTACAGCGTTCGCACGCCATTCAACCACGACCCTATCCGATCCTGCTTCCAATGGAGCATCTGCTTGACGCCGGTTGGCGCCTGCAGGCTGCTCAGGCTGTCGATCAGCTTGCTGTAGCCTTGCCGGAACTTCAGGTAGTTCTCTTCTGACACCGCGCCGCACTTGCGGGCAATATCGGAAAGTTCAACCTGCGAAAGCAAGTTGACATCCCGGGCCTGCCCCAAAGTCGGCGACTCGATCCGGCAGTTGCGAGCCTCGGCCCACGCTGTCTTGACGACGCTATCACGCGCCACCTTAACAACGATGGTCCGCTGCTGCTTGACTTGGATGGTCTTGTAGCACGCAGAGAGCGTGCACAACACCATCACTACGAGGAACATCCGTAGGTTTTTCACGCGTCCTCCGCGTTCGAATTGTTGCCAGTCTACCAAACGGTAGATTATTGGCCTGCTTTCTTGTAGAGCAGCTAAGATTTTCTAAAGTTAAAAAATCCTAGCTGACCCACAAAGAGTCAGATCTTTTCCGGTTATCTCTCCACCTGGCTTAATTCTCCAAAAACAACTAATCTCTTCGAAGAAGTGCCCACTGGCCAGCATGTTGAAAGTGCAACTATTGATTTACCCTGATTTGCAAACTGCGCTTGATCGTCTGCTTTGTATACAGAAGATCCTGTAACTACATAATGGAAAATGATCTTCTTTCCTAATTGGTCGTTTGCTGTAATTGAAAAAGAGTCATATTGTTTTAAATCGCCTAGGCTTGCAAAAATCTTGTTGTAATCCCCTTTTGCCCAAGAATAGTTGGAAGAGTGACCTGAAATATATGACGTACCAATTTCACCTGGCATTGCAGTACCCGGGTAATGCACAACTCCTGATTGTAAATCCTTATCAAAATTCTTAACATCGCTTGTCCAAATGATCGGAACAGTAATACCCAAAGAAGGAATACTTAATGAAGCATTTTCTGTCTGTTGAATTGCACTGTTGTTCCTTGTTTCATTTGCATTAGAACTTGCGCCTGCAACCATACCACTTGTTTGTGCCACTGCTAAAGAAAGTTTGTTGGAAACAGATTCTAAATCAATGTAGGTTGCTACGAGTTTCTTTTGCTCATCGGTCATAGCACTGCCTGTCAAAGGATTGATTCCTGCAATCAAAGCTTGGGTATCAGTAATACCCAAACCCAGAGTATCTCTACGCTTCGGATTTAAACCCAAAATATATTTCTGATAGTTAGTTAAACCGTTTCCTGAGATATCGTAATCAGGAGCAAGAATTGAGCTGTCTGTTACTTCATAAAAGTATGAGTTGATCCATTTATTGTAACCTTCAAGATTGGTGTACTGAGTGACAACTTTTGTTTTTGGAGCAGCAGTTGAGTTGCCAAACAATGATTTCAATGAAAAATTTGTAAAAAGAAGAAGGAACAAGCCAATGGCAACAACAAAGACGATTGCATATGGCAAGATTTTTTTAACAATTTTGCCAAAAGGAATCTGTGAAACGCGTATTGTGGTTATTCTGCTTTCAGAATCATGCTCAAGAAGCGGGGCTTTTTCCGCCACTTCTTGTGCCAAAGGAGTATACTCTTCTATCTTTGGTTCAGCATGTTCAGAAGATGCTCCATGGTCTTCATGACCATGGGCTCCTAAATGTTGGTATAGGTCTTGAGTGCCTTGTGGTAATTCCATATATTTTTACTTAAGACTAACTATTATAGCCTCAAAGTTTAGTTTTGTCAAGTCCCTTTTGAACATATCCAAATATTAGTAAAAATAGGCTAAAAAGAGTATAATATTAAGGAAATACGAAGCTATGGCTTTACAAAGACCCTTTGGTCAGAAGACAACTATTTTAGCAATCATAACGCTCCTTACCCTAAGAATTGGGTTGGGTTTTAGTTTTACTACGGCCTCTGATTTAAGCCCTGATAACATAGCAAATGCTGTAAACAAAGAAAGGTCTCAGCGAAACATCTCCACTCTTGCCTACAATTTTAAACTGGCTGCAGCAGCAGATTTCAAAGCGCATGACATGATTTCCCGCAACTATTTTTCGCATACTGATCCTGAAGGAAATTACATCTGGGACAAAATAGCTTCAGAAGGATACAAGCCATACACTGTTTTGGGAGAAAATCTGGCAGTGGATTTTTTTGACACTGAAGGTTTGATGGCAGCATGGATTGAAAGCCCAACACATCGTGCAAATATTTTAAATGCTGACTACAGAGATCAAGGTGTTGGTGTTGCTGATGGTAATGGCGGAAAATATGGTATGGCCATTGCAAATACTTTTGGAGCCCAACCAAGCACACAGATAACTCAAAAAACCGTGACACAGACAGTGCCAAAACCCGTAGAACAACCAGCACCAAAACCTGTTACAACAGTACCTCCGACAACAACTGAAAAACCAAGTGTTGAAATAGACGGCAATAGTTTGATAGTTAACCCGGGAATTGAAGAGGGAAAATTAAAGATCGGAATTTTCGTTAAAACCTTTGGCAAACCAAGTTCAATAACAGCAACATTGCAAAGCAATACCATTCCACTCAACCCTTCGGGTGTTGGTTATGGCGGATATTTTATGCTGGAAAAATACTTTAACTATCGTGCTTACAACCTTGTTATTGCCGCAAAAGACAGCAAAGGCTTAGAATCAAAAATTGAAGTCCCGTTAAAAGCATATCCCCTGCCCAGAGAAGAAGACCCAAAAAGATTAGGCGACATTCCTGAAAAAGCAGCAGCTCCTGATCTTTACAACACTTTTAAATACATAGTTGTCGGTTTTGGTGGTCTTTTTATCCTCTTTATGCTTTTTGATGCACTGCATTTAAGGAACAAACAATACTCCGACATAGACAAATTAAGGATCGGCTCTAATGTAATCCTTATGTTTCTTGTTGTCAGTACCTTGCTTCTAGTTTCTTGGTGGCATTAAAAAACACCTCCTTACGAGGTGTTTTTCTTTAAAACTGACAACGATCTATTCTTGCTCTAAAGTTTGTTACCCCCAAAACCATCACAACAATCAACATGAATATTGTTAGTTGTTCTGCAAAAACCCTCAAAGTCAGGGTTTTATTCATTTTGTTATACAAAATATTCCACAAAAAATTATATATTGCGGTCATGAAAAGCCCTGCGGAAAAATAATTTACATTCCAAAGCTTGTAAACAAAGTAAGAAGAAGCTGCAAGTAAGATTGAAATGATTAAAATTTGTAAGACATGCTTTAAAGAAAGCTCGGCAAATTGAAATAAAGCCTGATACAAAAGCATGAAGGTTACAAGAAAAATAACGGTGTAGAAAATTATCGGACTAAAACAATAGTACCAAATGATTCCCAAGCTTGCCGCGTAAATTAACCAGGAGGCGTAAAGCTTAACATAGGTTAGAATTATGAAATGGTTGCTCTTTACTTCCCGTTTATGAAAAATTTCTTTGAAAAAAGTGTAACAGATGATTAAGGAAATTGAGGTTGCTATGATAATGAACTGTTGGAGCTTGTAGTGCTGAAAATTAATTGCGATCAAAATTACAGCGCCCCAGTAAAGAATGCCTGGGAGAATCAAGTAGTTTTGAAAATATCTAAAATCAGACCATTTCGCGAAATGTTTTAAACGCAAAGCTATTGCATGCCTTAAACTTTTTGCACTCACTGTCTTTTGTTTAAAGTGCAGATCAAAAAGAAAATGAAGCCAAATGAGCATGAAAAGATATATAAAAGCGCTAACCTGCAAATACAGTTGAACTTGATAAAGGTTATTAATATAGGCCAAGGATTCCAAACCCAAGAAAGCAATCAGAGATATTACTCCGATAGCAATGCCCTTATGGGTGTTGGAAAAACTTCTTTCTTCGTTCATTTCTTTTGTTTCTTCTTGTAAATCATTTCATTGGCCTTGTACAAAGCATCAATAGTTCCAGCATCAACCCATTCCCCCTTAACAAGACCCACTTTTAGGTTTCCTTCTTTTAAGTAAAGGTTGTTTAAGTCAGTAATTTCAAGTTCTCCTCTAGAAGATGGTTTTAAGCTTTTTGCTTTGTCTAAAACAGTGTGGTCATACAAATACAGACCTGTTTGGGCATACTTGGAAACAAACTCCTGGGGCTTTTCCACAATCTCCAAAGCCTTCATTTGTTCATCAAAACGCACCACCCCGAATCTTTCTGGGTCAGGAACTTCTTTAACAAAAATCTGTGCTCCGCTTTTAAAGTTCTTTATAATCTCGGAAAAATCATCTTCATAAATGTTGTCTCCCAAAATCAAAGCAACAGGTTCTTTATCCATGAAGCTTTCAGCAATTAAAAATGCTTGAGCAAGTCCTTCGGGCTTGTCTTGTATTTCATAGGTAAATTTTGCGCCAAAGTCTTTTCCTGAACCAAGATATTTCAAATAGTCACCAGCATGGTCAGGAGCCACAATGATCAAAATGTCAGTAATGCCTCCGGAAAGCAAAGTTTGCAAAGGATAGTTAATCATTGGTTTGTCATAAACCGGCAAGAGTTGCTTGGAAGTAACTTTTGTTAATGGGTACAGTCTTGTACCGCTGCCTCCTGAGAGAATAATACCTTTCATTGTTTTTCTTTAATTACTGTTTAAAAATTCTTTTAATGCTTCTTGCCAAGGGCGTAACTTGGGAAATTTAGTGTTTGCTAACACAGAGTTTTTTGGTCGTTTAGCCGCCCTTTCAAAGCTTTCTCCTAAAACAGGGTTAAGTTTAACCTCCACCCCCTTTATTCTAAACACTTCTTCAGCAAAATCCAACCATGAAGCCTGACCTTCATTTGGCAGATGATAGATGCCAAAAGGATATTTTTCGCCTACTAAATCTAAGGTTGCTTTGGCTAAATCAACTGCATAGGTCGGCGTGCTAATCTCATCAGTGACAAAAGCGAATTCTTTCTGATTTTTTGCTAATCCCAAAATTAATTCTGGGAAACTTTTTTTTGCATTTTCACTTTCTGCTGATTTTCCAAAAAGAAGATTTAATCTGATGACATAGGCTTTTGGGTATTTCAAGGCTTCCAACTCACCCTCGTACTTCGTTTTCGCATAAACGCTTTGGGGATTAGGCTGATCTAACTCTATATAACTTTTGATACTAGACCCGTCAAAAACAAAACCAGTGCTGAAATGAACCAAGACTGCATCAACCTTTCTTGCAGCTTCTCTGATATTTGCCACAGCTGAAACATTCAGGCTTTGGGCTATCTCTGTTTCTTTTTCCGCCAAATCCACAGCATTGTAAGCAACGCAGTTGTAAATGACCTCTGGTTTTAACTCTGAAACCTTTTGAATCAAAACCTCTGCATCTCGAACATCTAAATCACTGTCAAAAGCAGCAACCTCTGTACCCTTTGCTTTCAGCTGACGTACTAACTCGCTACCAAGCGTTCCTTTAGAACCCAGGACCAGGACCATATTTCTTTGCTCCAATGGTTAAGTTTAAGGTTTTAACTGTTTTACCTCTTTTGATCTGCAAACGAATGGTATCTCCGGGTGAGTACTTCAAACTTATATCTTCAAAGCTGTTTTGCAAAGTAACCTTTTCATCATTAACTCCCGTTATTATATCCCCCTCCTGCAAACCTGCTTTGGCTGCAGGACTTCCTTCAATGATCGAAAAGTTTCTGGTGTAATCAGTGTTGTGCACCCAAGCACCCTCTGTACCGTTAAAAGCAGTGGCATCTGAGAGAGAAATCGGGAGATAGAAAAAACCAAAAACATTTTTAACTATCGCGCCGTTTTTGAAATATGAGTTTAAGGCATTCTTTAAGGTCTCTGCCGTAACAATGCCGGTTCTAGTTTTCAAACCAACAATGTTTCCTTCCAAGGAAAAAATAACGGAATTGTTTGGCGCCTCATCAGGACTATATTTAAATACCTGGTTAAAATCATCGGAAAAATAACTTTGGGCAGGGTGGTTATGTGCTTGCGAGGAAACAAAAGAAACAAAAATGTTGGGATTAAACTCATTTAAAGTTTTTGAGACAACAATAATTCTCTGTCCAAGTTCTAAATCAGAGGCCAGACCAACTGAAGCTGTGGGCAGGTTGTTTGCATCAACCTTCACCAAAGCAAGATTTGAATCAGTATCCATAGCTTTGAGCGTTGCCGGCAAAACCTTGCCATCATCAAAAACAATTTTTAATTGTTGCTTGCTAGATTGGGAATACAAACTTTGGGCAGGAACCGCAATCAACCCGTCTGAAGTCAAAATTATTCCTGAACCTCTGAAGTCCGCGCTGTTAAAATCATTGCCATAGGCTAAACCAACAACCCAGGGTCTTACTTTTTTGACAACAGCCACAGTATCAGAACCTTCGTTAACGCGAATTTCCTGCTTAGTGTTAATTACCAAAGGCGATCCCCCTGGACTTAAATTGTATTTCATCAAAAAAGGAATGGTATTAATCTTGGGAATTAAAAACCTGTTGAAGAGCCAGCTACCAATGCTGCCAATCACCAAGGAACTTAAGATTATGAGAACTATTAATTTAACTGATATTTTTTCATTCATGGATTTATGCTTTCCAAGGCGTACTTAATATTATCAAAATTATTAATATCGAAGAAAAAATCAAATGAAATGAGATCTTTTGCCTGTTTAGATTATGAAAAAGGTAGTAATAGACGACAATCCAAAGGACATAGAAGACATTAAAAAGAATCGCAGCCAGTGCCGTAAAGTGAAAAGGCAGGAAAACCAAGGCCCAGCTTACTTCCAAGATGCAGAAAGTTATTAATGCTGCCCAAAAAATCTTTTTTTGATCACTCTGAGGAACATAATCAAAAGAAGCTCTGGTAATCAAAAATGTAATAGCTCCTAAAAAAAGCAGTGTAAAAGTACTTTTAGGAAGAAGATAAAAGTTCCAACCAAATATGAGCAAGCTTAAAGCGAAATATGAAACTAAGGTCTCTAAAAAAACAACCTGCTCAGAAACAACCAACAAACCGATTTCTAAGAAATATATGACAACAACCGAAAAGATTAAAAAAAGGCCTTTCAAAAATCCATCAGGAACAACAAAAAATAATCCGATCATTGAGAAGATGAAAAGCACCGGACGAATCAAAGACCAGTTGTTTAAAACGTTATTCTTTTTTAAATACCAATAATTGTATGCAAGAAATCCTAAAGTATACAAAGCCATAACAGGCAGCAAAAACCTAAAAACCCCGCCAAATGATTGAATCAAGACGAGGAAAAGTAATGCGATAATGCTACTGATTACTTTGTGCGACATATCTTTTCATTATTATACCCAAACCAACAAAAATTAGTAATAGCGCAACTATTTGATCAACTCTGAAAGAGCCTAAGAAAGCGCTGTCTAAACGCAAGCCTTCAATGAAAAAACGGCCAATACTGTAGAGCACCAAATATGTGCCTGTTAAAACACCGGGTTTGATGCCCTTCCGCTCTATCCTCCAAAGCAAGAAAAAAACAAAAAGATTAAACAATATCTCATAGGCAAAGGTTGGCTGAAAATAACTAAAAGATGCGAAGCCTTCGGGCCTAAATTCTTTTGGCACAAACATTTTCCAAGGCAGGTTTGTCGGTTTACCAAAAGCTTCATAATTGAAAAAGTTTCCCAAACGCCCGATGCTTTGAGCCAAAGGCAGGGCAAAAACAATCGCATCACTTAATGTAAAAAAGTTTAGATGATGTTTCTTAGAAAGAAAATACAAAGCAACAATTCCTCCGATAACCCCGCCGTAAATCGCCAAACCGCCGTGCCAGACCATAAATATTTCCAAAAGATTTGATTTGTACTGATCAAAGTAGAAAAAAACGTAATAGAGACGAGCGGAAATAAAGCCAAAAAGAATTGTCCAGAAAATTATCTCATCAAAAACAATTTCAGTAATTCCCCTTTTTATGGCTCTGGCTTTGGCAATGAAATATGCCAGAACAACTCCAACAACAAAAAAAAGACTGTAATACCTTACTTTTAAAAAACCAACCTCAAAAGATTGGCTCAAGACAGGAAGAGTAGCTATCTTTGAACTTAAAAGAGAGCGACTTGTTTTTGCATGGCAACTCTTGGTTCTGGTTCTTTCCATTTCACAGGTATCTCCTTAATTTCAAAAAAATCTTTGTACAGGATCTTGCCGTTGGCAAGACCATAATTGTAAACATCTCTGGTGATCTTAACATCATCCAAACAATACTTCTTTAAAAGATCCAAACGCTTGTTTCTCCAAAAAAGAATTGCTTCTTTACCATTACCGCTTTTTCCTTTGCCTAATGTTGCCTCGGCCACCGAGTTTAAGCTAACTCTTCTACCCAAATGCCTTTGAACGTCCTGAATTATGTCTAAAAAAGGAAGTGTATGCACGTCAAAATTTAAATATGGCTGTAAAACTTCAAAATCAAACTCTTTGATATTAAAACCAATTATCTCATCAGCACTTTGCAAAAGCTCGGCAAGCTTGGGTAATTCTTGCTCTGTGAATATTGAAAACTTGTCATTTGCTGATTCCCAAATTCCGCAAACAGAAACTTTAAGCAAATGATTTTTGCCCCTACCACCCACCTCTTCAAATAATTTTTGTGTTTCTAAATCAAGAACAATCTTTTTAAGCGCCATTTTGTTTCTTCTCTTCTGATTATATCATGCACCAGGTTTTAATCCTGAGCGTTTTAAAAGCGGGATTAAAATTTCCATAGGTAAACCAAGTAAGCCGGTTAATGAGCCATCAATATGCTCAACCAAGTTCGTACCATATCCGTAAAGCGTTGAAAAACCTCCGGCCCAGGTCGTTACCGGATTGTTTTTAACGTATGCCTGTATTTCATAATCTTCAAGCTGGCGAATTCTAAATTTTGTAATAGAGACTTCCGAAAAATCAATATCCTTTTCCCGATCTATATAACAGAGGGCGGTGTAGAACAAAACATCTTGGCCTTGTTCCAGCTTTAGCATTTCAAAAGCTTCTTTTAAATCGAGAGGTTTTTCTAAAGCTTTTCCCTGACAAACAACAAAACTGTCAGCAGCAATGATAATGCCGGGGTGTTTTGCCAAGACAGACTCTGCTTTAGCTCGGGCAATCTTTGCTGCACGCACTTTTAAATCAGCGTCCCTGATTGCTTTCTCCTCTATTTCTGCAGGAAATATTTCAAAAGGGATGTTTAAGGCTGAGAAAAGTTTTTCTCGTGCTTTTGAAGCTGAAGCTAAGATGACTTTTTGCATCTATTAAATTATACCACTTAAGACTTCAAACTTTGAAAAATTCAAGGTTTTCTGGTAAAATTCTAATTACTTTAAACGAAAGAAGATATTATGCAGAGAACACTAGCGGCAGAAACAGCTTCCCAGGAAGGACAAGAGGTTTTGGTAAAAGGCTGGGTCCATTCCCGCAGAGACCATGGCAACCTCATTTTCATAGACTTAAGAGACCACACTGGTCTGGTTCAAGTAACAGTAAACAAGGATCTTTCAGGGCCTGAGGTTTTGTCTGTTGCTGAAAAAATCCGTGATGAATGGGTTTTAGAAGTAACTGGTTCTGTAGAAAACAGAGCTCCTGAATTAATTAATCCAAACCTTGAAACAGGCAAAATCGAAATTAAAGCAAAAAGTATTGAGGTTTTAACACAGGCTAAAACACCCCCTTTCCCTGTTGCCAGAGACGAAGATTTAGCAAACGAAGACATACGTTTAAAATATCGCTTCATTGATTTAAGACGTCCTAAAATTCAAAAGTATCTAAAAGACAGGGCCCAGGTCATCAAATACATCAGAGACTTCATGGATAAAAGGGGTTTCTGGGAAATAACCACACCAATATTAGCAAACTCCTCTCCTGAAGGAGCTCGTGATTTTTTGGTGCCTTCAAGGCTTCATCCCGGAAAGTTTTACGCCCTGCCTCAAGCACCCCAACAATTTAAACAACTTTTAATGGTTGGTGGGATTCCTAAATACTATCAAATTGCTCCTTGTTTCCGAGATGAAGACGCCCGAGCAGATCGTTCTCCAGGTGAGTTCTATCAATTAGACATGGAAATGTCTTTTGCCACTCAAGAAGAAGTTTGGCAGGAAATGGAAGATCTTTTTAAAGAGGTCACTGAAAAGTTTTCAAAGAAAAAAATCCAACAGCTGCCTTTTCCAAAGATTAAGTATGCTGATGCCATGGACATGTATGGTTCTGACAAACCAGACCTGCGTTTTGAGATGAAACTACAAAATGTCACTGAACTTGTTCGTGATTGCGGATTTTCCGTATTTTCCCAAGCTGTTTCAGACGGCGGCATTGTTAAAGCAATTGTCGCTCCTAATGCTTCTGCTTTCAGCAGATCGCAAATTGACCAACTTACAGAAATTGCCAAAGAAGAAGGTGCAAAAGGTTTGGCATATATTGTTTTGGAAACCAATGAAATTAAATCTCCGATCACAAAGTTTCTTGGAGATGAGTTGACTAAGAAGATAATTAAAGAAGTGGGAGCACAAACCGGTGACATTATTTTCTTTGCAGCAGACAAAGCTGAAACTGCCAACAAAGTTTTGGGTAAAGTAAGAAACGAGCTTGGTTCAATCTTAAACCTAAAAGACCCGAACATCATGGCCTGGTGCTGGATCTATGATTTCCCAATGTATTCCTGGAATAAATGGCTTGATAAGCTGGATTTTGAACACAACCCTTTTTCTATGCCATACGGCGGTTTAAAAACACTGGAAACTAAAGACCCTTACGAAATCATTGCCCAACAATATGACTTAGTTGGTAATGGTCTGGAGCTTTCCTCAGGTGCTGTCAGAAACCACCAACCAGAAACAATGTACAAAGCTTTTGAAATAGCCGGATACACAAAGGCTGAGGTAGATGCAAAATTCGGGCATATGATTGAGGCTTTTTCATATGGTGCGCCTCCGCATGCTGGCAATGCCCCGGGAATTGATCGTATCCTCATGGTTTTGTGGGATGAACCAAATATCCGTGAAGTCATTGCTTTTCCTAAAAATGGCAGAGCTGAAGATCCAATGCTTGGAGCCCCTTCAGAAGTTACTGAACAGCAATTAAAAGATGTACATATTAAGCTTGATGTCTTAAAGAAAAAATAGCTGGTTTTTTGATGAAAATAAAAGTACAACAATTCGATGGTCCGCTGGATTTGCTGCTGCAATTGATAGAAGAACAGAAGATGGATATCACGCAGATTGCGTTGGCGGCTGTTACAGAACAATTTTTACAGCATATTAAGCAACTTGAAACCATTGAACCAACCTCACTTGCGGATTACCTTTCTGTTGCCGCAAAGCTTTTAGTTATTAAATCGAAGGCAATTCTGCCAACCTTAGAGCTTGAAAAAGAGGAAGAAGAAATTGCCATTGATTTGGAAGCAAAGCTTTTACTCTACAAAAAGTTTAAAGAAGCTGCAAAATACTTAAAAGGGTTGGATAACAAAAGAAAACAATCCTTTGAAAGAGCAGTTTCTTTTGACGAAAAAATCTCCTTCTATCCTGATCCGGATGTTAGCACAAATACTCTCAGAGACTATATTCTCAACACCTTAAAATCTCTAGAAGAAATTAACAATCTTCCTAAAGCAACTGTTAAAGAAGCGATCTCAATTCAGGAGAAAATTAATTCTCTGCAAAATCTTCTGACGGAAAAGATCCAAACCAAAATGTCTGATCTAATTGCAACAGCCAAGGACAAAACAGAAGTGATTGTGACTTTTCTTGCTCTTCTAGAATTAATCAAACAACGCATTTTAACAGTAGAACAAGAACAAATTTTCTCTGAGATAATCATTAAAAAAACGGAAAACCAAGATTAAAATTATGGATCAACTCCAAAGCACAATTGAAAGCATTCTTTTTGTAGCTTCTAAACCCTTAAGCGCACAATATATCGCAAAGATTTTGGAATTGGAAAAAGAAGAGGTTGAGAAAGCACTGCATGAACTATCCAAGATCCATGAAAACTCGGGTATAGTTTTACTTGAATCAAACAACACTTGGCAGTTTGCAACTAACGCAAAAAACAGCACAGTCGTTAAGAACTTCTTAAATGCTGACTTAAGGGAAAAACTCTCTGATGCAACCATTGAAACTCTGGCCATCATAGCTTACAGACAGCCAATATCCAGGGCGGAAATTGAAGCCATACGTGGTGTTAATTGCCAGTACAGCTTAAGAGCCCTTTCAATTCGAGGTTTGGTTCAAAAAACCCCGAACCCAAAAGATTCCAGGCAAATACTTTATGAAACAACTCTCGAATTTTTAGAACACATGGGCTTAAAGAATAACCGGGAATTACCGGACTTTGAAGAGCTGGTTAAAAAAATATCTTTACCGGAAATTCACCAAACAGACACTGAAACACAAGCCACGGATTAAACCCTGGCTTGTTTTCTTCCTATTTAATATTGTTCTTCAAACAACGAAGCAAAACGTTCTCTTAAACGTCTTAGGAAAGAGCGTTTTTTCCATGCGCCAAGTCTCATCTGTTTGGCATGTTTTAAATCTTCAAAAAATGTTTTTTCTAAATCTTGTGCAAAATCTTTTTCTGCTATGCAAAGAATGTTTTCCTTGTTTAACTCTGTTGAACGAATGTCAAAGTTTGCAGAACCAACTATTGAAAACTTACCGTCAATGACAATGGTTTTCGAATGAATCATTGTTGGCTGGTATTCATAAATCTTAACACCTGCTTGCAAAAGCTCTTCAAAGTAGCGATGACTCGCCCAACGAATGGTGTTACCGTCAATGTAATCATTGGGAAGAAGAATCCTGACATCTATACCTTCTTTTGCTTTTTCTTTAAGAATATTTCTTAAGGTTTTGTCAGGAACAAAATATGAATATGTTAAATATATCTTTTCTCTGCCTGCTTTTATGGAAAGCCAAAAAACATTGCTTATAGGGTGAAACTCAGAAGATGGCGAGCTTATTATAGAGACATGTTTTGAGGCTGTGGCTTCATCTGTTCCCTGGTGTCTGCCCTGGTGCGGGTAAAACTTATGACCAACTAAAAACTCTCCTGCTGTATCAGTCCAAACCTGAACAAAAGCAGACTGCAAGTTTTCTGCCATTGAACCAGTTACTTTAACCATTGAATCGCGCCAGTGTTCCGGACTTTCTGCATTACCCAGCCACTTATCCTCTATGGCAGCTCCGCCTATGAAACCTATGGAACCATCTATGACTATTGCTCTTCTGTGGTTTCTTTTGTAAAAGCGGGTTAACTTTCCTAAGCGAGCTGGTCTAAACCAACAAACCTTTCCGCCAGCATGTGTAAATCTTTCTAACTTCTCTTCATCAACACCTGTTCCGCCAAAGCCATCCAGCATTATTCTTACCTCCACCTTGCGTTCTAGTGCTTGAATTAAAGCATCAAAAACAAGATCACTCATCTTCCCCTTAGTCCAAATGTAGGTCATGAAGTTGATTGTCTTTTGTGCTTTATTTAGAGCATCCAAGATTTCAGGAAAAAACTGTTCCCCGTTGTTTAATAGTTTGGCTTGCCCTCCGCTTTGAACAGGAGCATTAGCAACACCTGCAATTGCTTGTAAAAAGTCATCTGAATCAACAGCTGGCACTTCACTGTTTGTGTGTTTTTTAGGTCTTAAACCAATGGGAAAAAACAAAGCCGTCAGTGTTGTCACTAAGGCTAAGATACCGAATACTAAAAAGAATATGACCCAGATAGGTAAAGCAATTATCTCCATACCCTTATTATATCCTAATTAAGCACTAAAAGCTTGATGGGCTTTTTGTAGCTCAGCAAGAGCACGTTCTTTCCCATGAAAACCAAGGATCTCCATGGTTTTGTTTTTTTGTCTGCCAATCTCCGCGTAAAAATCACGAAAGTCTTGAAGGTCTTTTTCTGTTAAATCTTTCATCTCTAAATCTTTGGTTTCAGGGTCATCTGTTAAAACAGCGATCAACTTGTTATCTTCTTCTCCGCGATCAAGCAACTCGATTATGCCAACAGCACGGCATTGATATACTTTCCCCTGTTCCAAAGCTTTGCTGTTTAGAATCATGACATCTTGGGGATCATTGTCTCCGCAGATTGTTTGGGGAACAAAACCATAGTTGTATTTAAAAACAAAACCATCCTTAAAGACAAAGTCTTCAACAATGGCATCTTTTTCAGAATCATATTCATATTTTAACGGACTGTCTTTGGGAATCTCTAAAATGACATTGAAGGAATCAAGAGAACCAAAGGGGGTTGTTTGTAAGGTCATAGTTGGTAGCGCTACGGGGAATCGAACCCCGGTTTACTGGATGAGAACCAGCCGTCCTAGCCACTAGACGATAGCGCCATAATTTATGTTTAGCCCGATAATACTAACAATTTTGGCGCTCTTAATCAATGCTGGACTAAAAGACCATCTGCCTGCTCTTTATCCCGCATCACTGCCCTGACAATTCTTTCCATCTGCATACCCCTAGATCCTTTAATTAAGACCGCTGTGTTTCCTGCAAGCAGTCTTCTAACCGCAGGAATTGCTAAAACAGAGCTTTTGAACCACTGAATGCTTTCACTTTGAAAACCAATCTTTCTTAACTGTTCATAAGCTAAACGCATTTGCGGACCAACAAAAATCACGGAATCTAACTCAAGCTTGGCAAGTTCATTGCCAACAGCTATATGCGCTGCTTCTGATTCAGCTCCAAGCTCAAGCATATCTCCAAGCACCGCTATTCTATGCGCTGCCGGAAATCTAAAAAGCTCTTTCAAAGCAGCGTGTGTGGAAAGAGGCGCTGCATTGTATGTATCATCCAAAATGACAGAACCATATTCACCTGCCAAAATCTTCATTCTTCCGGGCTCTGCTTTGTAATAGCTTAAAGCTGCGGATATTTCAGAAAGATCCATGCCTGAAGCTATACCTACTGCAGCAGCTGCTGCTACTGCAGAAACATGCTGAGCTCCGATTATGCTTGAAAGGAAAACCTCTTCTTTTTCCCCTCTGTAATTTAGTGTAAATACGCTTCCAAAGACCGAACCTTTTTCATAGATAGCTGTGTATCCATCAATCCAAACATCTGCAGAGCTGTCAAAACCATAACTCAAAACTTTTGCCTTAAGCAGAGAGCCTGCGCTTCTTAATCTAGTATCGTCCTGGTTTATGATGGCGTAATCATTAGGACCAAGGTTTTTAAAAATCTTTCTCTTTTCTTCAAAAATCTCTGTTTCGTTTTTAAAGTTCTGAAGGTGTGAAATACCAATAGTTGTTAAAACAGCAATGTGTGGCTTAACAACATCTGTTAATACATCCATGTCTCCCGGTTTATCAACTCCCAATTCCAAGATTAAAACTTTAGGGTAATGGGAAAAAAATCTTGAAATGATGAAAGCTTTTAAGAAAACAAAGATCCATTTAAAAGGATTTCTTTTAGGCGCATTAACTCCGATTATGGTAAAAGACAAACCAAACTCATTGTTGTAGTTCTTGTCATTTTTTCTAATGGTTCCTGCTTTGGGATACTTAGCGCGCAAAACAGAATAGATGGCTTCTTTTGCAGAAGTCTTACCAATGCTTCCTGAGACTGCAATTATTTCCGGTTTGTATTTATGCAAAATCTTGCGGGAACAACGCAGGAGAATTTTTTGAAAGATTTTTTTCATAGCTATTTCCTAGTTGGCGGAATATCGTAATACCCTAAAATGAACTCAGCCATTTTGCCAAAAGCAGGGGCTGCCGTGCTTTCTGCGAATTTAACATCTCTTGGATGCTTTACATCAACTATCATGACAAATCTAGAGTCTTCTATTGGTCCATAGCCGACAAATGACCCGATATTATCATTTTGCACATAAACTCCGCCTGAAGCAACCTGGGCTGTTCCTGTTTTTCCGCCAATGTAGTATCCTTTGACTCCAGCTTGTTTACCGTGTCCGTTCTCAACATTATCAACTAACATCCCCGAAATTAAGGTTGATGTTTTTTCAGAGATAACTTCACGAAGCATCTTGGGTTCTGTTTTAACGATTGTTCCGTCAGGCAAAATCTTAGAGTCAATTATATATGGCTGCATGAGCTTGCCTTTGTTTGCAAGCGGAATGTATGACTGAAGCATCTGCAAAGGCGTTACTGAAATACCCTGGCCAAAGGCTGCAGTATAGAAGTTGACAGTGATGTTTGTTTTTAAGTTGTTCAAATTCCCTATTGCTTCGGGAAGTTCAATGTTTGTCGCTGTACCAAAACCAAAGTTTTTTAAGGACTGGTAGAAACGTTCATTGCCTATCTGTTTTTGCACAAAAATTGCTCCAGTATTCAAAGACTCGTCAATGACCTGAGTCATGGGAACAATACCATGTGCTTTACCATCAGAATTCTTAATCTTGTAACCGTCTACTTCAACAACTCCAGTGTCATTATACGTTGTTGAGGGATTAACTAAACCAAGGTCAATTCCTGTAGCCATGGTAATGCTTTTCATAGTTGAACCGGGTTCATAGTTTTCCGTGGTTGCATCATTAATGTACACAGCGGGACTTTGTGCTTTGCTGTATTCATTAGGATCAAAACTTGGGAAATTAGCCATGGCAAGAATTGCTCCGGTTTTCGGATCTGCAACAATTATTGTCCCTGAATCAGCACCGTGCTTTTGTACTGTTTCTTTAATAACGCTTTCAGCTTTAAATTGAATAGCTCGATCTATGGTTAAACTTAAAGAGGTGCCATCTACTGCAGGACTAAATTGCCTTTGGGTTCCGGGGATTGCGGCACCGTTAACGCTAACATCAGCAGAAATCTCACCAGGAATTCCTGCAAGTTCTTTTTGCATATATTTTTCTAGACCATATAGTCCAGTTTTTTCATCAGCATTGTCCTTGTAACCAATAAAGCCGAGGACCTGGCTTAAGAATTGCCCTTCTGGATAGTATCGCGTATTTTCCTGATCTAAAAATACCCCTGAAAATTTTGCTTCTGAAATTGCTTTTGATTCTTCTTCAGAAAGATTTTTTTTAATGACAACGTATTTTCTGTTTTGATCAGAAAGCTTAACTAGCAGCTCTTTGGAATCCAAACCAGTTATTCTCCCCAGAGCTTCTGCTGTATCCAAGGGTTTTGAAATATCTTGCGGCACTACGTACACCAGATCTTTTTTTGAGTTAGTTGCTACAGGGTATGGTTTTTGAGAATACTTGTCTGAAACAAAAATTTCGCCCCTTGTAGGAATCAACTTTTGATAGTAACCGTGCTGGCTTTCTGCCTGGGCAATGTAGTAAGAGTGCTGAGCTACGGAAATAATAAAAAGCCTTAAAAGCATTAAGGCTGCAGACAAGATTAAAATGGACTTTAAAAAAACAGTTCTACGAAAAAATTCTTTTTGTTGTTCTTTGTTCATGCATGCAAGTAGGTTAACTGTTATCTTTCAGAAAGCGCTGTTGTTTGAATGTATGAAATTGTTGAAACCGGAACCATGTTTACAACCGCGTTATCACCTTGAATTCTCTGGAAGGACTGTAATTCTGCTGATTGAATCTGTAGTTGTTTTTGTTCTTCTTTCAACTGGGAGATCTGTCTTTCCAAGCTTTTTATCTCAAAGCCTTTCGTGGAATAACTGTTAACCTGAACCAGATAGACTAAAAGCATTAAACAGCAGGCTGTAAACACAAAGAATCCTGTGCTGTTGTTAGAAAACACGTTGTGCTTTGATGTCTTGACTCTGCTTTCTCTGGTTAATCGTTGTTGAGACGGCAGATTCATTGATAGTGCAAAATATCTTCCCATTTGTTTTTGTTGTCCTTTGTTTAAATCTTTTGAATGACTCTTAATTTTGCCGGAATACTTCGGCTATTTTCTTTTTGTTCCTCTAAGCTTGCAGTGATTGGTTTTTTAGTTAATATTTTTGCCAGTGGTTCTTTGCCGCAGACGCATTGTGGAAAATCAGGGGGACAAATGCATCCTTTTGCTTTTTCTAAAAAGAAGTGTTTAACAATCCTGTCTTCTAGAGAATGGAAACTAATCACTGCCAGTTTTCCGCCTTTTGCCAGGACCTCAAAGGCATCTGGCAAAAACTTTTCTAAATTTTCAAGCTCTTTGTTCACCTCAATTCTCAAGGCTTGAAATATTCTTCTGGCGCTGTCTCCTGCTTTGAAACGAAGAGCTTGCGGCAAACTGTGTTTAATGATGTTAAAAAGATCTTCTGTTGTTTCTATGCTCTTCTCTTGTCTGTGGGCTATTATTCCCCGAGCAATCTTTGAGCTGAACTTCTCTTCACTGTATTTTTCAAATATTTCTTTTAATTCTTTTTCAGAATAGTGGTTCAAGATGAAGCCTGCTGTGAATGGTTCTTTGCTTTTGTGTTCAGGTCTTGCTTCAGGATCAAAGCGCATGTCTAGAGGTTCGTGTTTCTGGAAAGAAAATCCACGATTAGATCCTTCCAGATCATAACTTGATATACCGATGTCGATAATAATTGCATTTATTTCACTTAAACCAAACTCATTAACAATCTTTTTTATATCCCTGTAATTTCCTTTGACAAAGTGCAGTTTTGTTTGTATCTCTGCATCTTTTGCCCGTTCAGTTGCTTCTGTAAGAGCAGCTGGATCTAAATCAATACCAAGTAGTATTCCTTTAGGTTCAACTGCCTTTGCTAAAGCCAACGCATGTCCGCCCCCGCCAAGTGTTCCATCAATGATTGTTTGCCCTGGTTTCGGATCTAATATTTCTAAAACTTCTTTAAGCAAAACCGGGACATGAAAACTTTTAATCATCTTAAACTCCGATCTCACCAAGCTGTTCTGCTATGTCATTGCTATCCTTTTCTGTTGCTTTCTTGTATTTACTCCAGGCTTGTTCGCTCCAGATTTCTATACGGTTGTAAAGTCCTGCAAGAACAACTCTTTTGTTAATCTTTGCAAATTCTCTTAAGTAATCCGGGATGTTTATTCTCCCCGCTTTATCAATCTCGCAATCCATAGCACCGGCAAGCATCAAGCGGGAGAAAGCGCGGGTGTTTGCTTTGGAGATCGGCAGGGCAGCAAGTTTTTCTGCTAACTTAAGCCATTCATTTTGAGAGTACAAAAAAAGAGAGCTATCTAAGCCGCGGGTAACAACGGCCTTACCTTTTAAGTCATTTCTAAACTTAACCGGTATGGATAGCCTGCCTTTTTCATCAATGCTTAATGTGTATTCACCTATGAACATTTATTCTGATTATTGATGATAGAGAGAGGCGGAATGCAGTCTGTGGATAAGGCTCCACTTATCCCCACTTACATCCACTTTTTACCACTACAAAACTATTATATTCCACCAATTCCCATTGGTCAAAGCAGGCATTTTAACCACAATATCTAGTGGTTTTAATTTGGAAAAACAAAAAAACCGCAATATATAACGGTTTTAGACGAAGAAGGTATATTTTTGTTTCAGCTAGTTATCCCCAACCCTTTTAAATATTTCACTGAATTTTTTGCTTTAAAGCAAACTTATGTCCTGCAATGTGGTTTGCAGCAACACCAAAAGCAACTCCAACATTTAAACTTTCCTTTTCTCCAAACATTGGAATCTCAACAACTTCATCTGCTAATTCAATCAACGACTTTGGTAAACCCTTGGGTTCATAGCCTAAAATTAAAGCTAGGGGAAACTTTGGTTTCCATTTTGCAAGGGAAATGCTTTTACCCTTAACCTGTTCTAAGGCAACAATTTTAATCCCCTGTTTCTTCAAACCCTTTATGAGCCTAGTTGGTTGTCTGTGGTATTCCCAAGGAATATAGTTTTCAGCACCCAAAGCAACCTTGGAAATTTCTTTTCTCGGAGGTCTTCCTGTGATTCCCGTTAAATATATTTTGTCCACTCCAAAAGCATCTGCTGTTCTAAATACAGAGCCAACATTAAAAAGACTGCGAATGTTTTGGCAGATGACATAAAATTCTTTTGTACTAGACTTAGACATTAAATTTCAAAGACATGAACAGAAGCATTCTGCGTCTTATTCTTCTTAGTTTCCGGAAACAACTGATACATCAGGTTAATTATTCCCGAATGACAGACAACCAAAGGAAACCTTAATGCATAATCGTGTTTTAAATCACTCAAGAAGTGCAAGAGTCGCATTTTAATAGCGCTTCCCGATTCAACGTTGTATTTCTTCAAATCAACGTTTAAATGCTCTTCAATGTATTGCAAACTTGATCCTGTAATTTGTTCAACCTCAGCCCATGTTTTTCCGGTCAACTTGCCAAAATCTCTTTCAGCAAGCTCGTTTCTGGTGTGCACAGATAAACCTAACTCATTGCTGATAATGAATGCGGTTTGCTGAGCCCTTTTCAAAGGAGAAGCGAAAATAATATCAACGTTATGGTCTAGCTGTTTTGCTATCTCTTTAGCCTGTTCTACGCCGTGTTTATCCAAAACCTCATCCATTCTTCTTCCCATCAGAATATGCAGAAAATTGTACTTGGTTTCACCGTGCCTTACAAAATATACCTTCATTTGAATCTTTAAATTATTTACCTGTCTTGTATTTTACTTTAAATTCTTTCATTCGTCCAAAACCCACAGAATCGCGGATTAAATTACGAGCCTCCCAAGCAGGAACCCTGCTAATAGTAAACTCTCCGTATTTATCATTAATTCTATCCAAATATTTAACTAACCGGCTCTTGGTCTGATCAATATCAAACAACGAAAGCTGGTTAATCTCTTCTTTAAGCCCAGAAACTGTTACACCGATTAACTTAAAGTTCTTTTTGTAATGCTCACTTTTTTCAAATATGTTTGCTGCTTCAAGAAAAATTTCTCTGCCATCTTGTATATACCTATCAAGCTTTCGTTGTTTGTTAAAATATTCATTTTTACGATCCGTAAGGATGAAATGCACGATATTTCCGGAAAGCTTTGCCTCTCTAAGCCTTCTGCCAACCATTTCAGAAAGTTTGTAAAGCACCTGTAGGGCAACCTTAGCGTCGGTGCTTGCGCTAGGTAGCGTGTATGCGTGGCCCATAGATTTGGGAGATTCCTGATTCTCCTGAGCCTCTTCTGCAAAATCTTCTTGCCAACTTCCTTGAAGCTGCCCCATTTGATGAAGATGATGACCCTGTATTCCAAAATGCGCCACAAGCTTTGATTCCGGATAGTCTCTTAAATCACTCAGAGCTTTTATCCCCAGCATGTTTAATGCTTTTTCTGTTTGCCTGCCAATTCCTGGTATGTCTGTTAAAGAAAGTTTTTGGTACAAACTATTCTTGTCTTCAGGGCGAATAACAGTAAGACCGTCCGGTTTTTTAAGGTCACTTGCTATTTTAGCAATGAGTTTGTCAGGACCAATACCAATTGAGCATTTAATCCAATCCCCGACATAGACCTTCATCTCTTTTTTTATATCCCCTGCTATTTCGCTAGCTTCTACCCAGGGGTTTTTAAAATTCTTTACATTATCGGTTAAATCTAGAAAAGCCTCATCAATGCTGTACTTCTCTATTCTTTCCGTGTGTTTCAAAAAAATATTTAAAAATCGTCTGGTTGTTTCCCTATATTTGTCAGGGTCAGTATAGAAAAGCTGGATCTGGGGACAGAGTTTTTTTGCTTCCCAAACAGGCATAGCTGTTTTAACTCCGAATTTCTTTGCTTCAATTGACGGCGCGATTATGATTCCGCCAAGGTGCTCGCAAATGCCAATTGGTTTGCCGCGCAAAAAAGGATTTGCCTGCTGCTCGCAAGAAGCAAAGTATGAATTCATGTCTATATGCGCAATGATTTTAAGGTTTTGTGTTTCTGGCATAGGTGAACAGTTGTTCACCTTAAAGATATCAAAAAAAATTAGTAAATCCAATACCCAATATCCTTGACAAAACAACTTTAAGATTGTATGATATTTTGTTAAAACTTCCCCTGCTAATAGATTACAAAGCCTTTGCTATCTATAAGGAGGTGGAGAACAGTTCTCTAACAACCCTTTCCGGAAATCAACAATGCGCATTGATTGGCCGCGGCGCCTGCCGCAAGTCATCGCGAACTTTCCGTTCGCAGGGATGGTCGCGACTGCAATTCGCAAGAACGCTCAGTACCCAGAGTTCTTGGAAGCAGCCAAGAAGATTTACGCCCGCTTCCGTGTCAGCGGTCACTATCGTGACGCGATCCAGATGTACCTGGACCTCTGTCTCACCATTGACGCGATCAAGATCAAGACTCTTGGTCTGAATGGCACGACAGTGGGCAGCAATCTGCTCCATCGCATTCTCGGTTTGCTCTTTGTAGAGGACTTCCGAGGAGGCATTGAGGGTCTGGACTATGTGAGTCAACTGGCTAGTCAAATTCGCAACAGTCCATATGAGTTCGATCGCTGGTACAGCGTCAAGCTCTACAACCTGGAACAAAGCATCAACATCAGGAACAACTCGCAAGCGTTTATCGAGAGCTTGCACCCCAGCGACCCAAAACTCTACAAACAGATGAGCGCGATGATTTCAGTTGATGACATACGCACTCAGGCTGATGAGCTGATCGGTCGTTTGAATGAGCTACGCAGGTACGGAGTCAAACCTGCGTACTTCCAGGACGGCGTCATGCACGACCATGCTCATGCCTGGGTGTTCTTTGACCCAGATCACTTTCGCGAACATGGCTTCAAGTTCTACGGCTCCCCGCTGGCAATCACTTGTCTCCCTACGATCGAGAATCTGAAACTGGGTTTGCGGTCTGAGGAGAGAGTGTTCAGCAAGGTTGCAAAGGCAACTTCGGTCAGTCCACCGGATGGAGCAGGCTTCATGTGGACAATGGACTCTGCCGGAGAGCTCTTCTATTCAATAGAGATGCCATTGGCGCGAGTCAGCGACCTATTCACTGCTGCTGGACGTGACCTGGAGTACCAAGCATTCCGCCTGATCCACGGCATACGGCTGTTTGATCTAGTCGCAGCCGCAACGGCGGTTCACAGGATGCCTGCTATAACTCGTTTGTACAACAAGCCCAGCCTGCTCAAACGGCTGCTCAGAAGGGGTGAAGAACAAAACATCGTTCAAATCCCTGACATGATTGTACCGCGCTTGCGGTACATCGAAGACACTGTCCGGAGCGCAAACGAGCTGGACCAGGAGCTTGAGGAAGCAAGCAACGAGACCAGACGGCGACTAAAGCACGAACATGAAGTTGGTTGGTTTGTGCGGCCGCTTCCTGAAGGCCGGCATCCTTCACCCAGGTCCTGCGAATTGGCTCTGGAGCACGGAATTACGCTCGCTGAGAACGAAACATTCGTGCGCGCCCACAAGCGCGGAAAAGGTTTGCCGCCGATGCCGGACATGCACCGGGCGATCTACAGGAACGGAACAAAATAGGAGGAGAAGTAATACTAGGAACTACACCTAGCAAACCTGAACACGGGACGAAAGTCTCGTGTTCTTGTTTTAAAAACATAAAAAGCAAAGAGACGCCTTGTTCAGACGCCCCATCGCTTGTTGACCGCTCTCAAAGAAGAACCACATCAACCTTGGGACAACCAAAGTCCTCTGGGTTAATGTGTAAATCCGCAAGCTCCGTAAAAATCTCCAAAGGAGATGCAGATAACGCGTAGCGCTGCTGCTGAATGCGAACCATGCGCCCGAACGCAGTCATCTCAGCCATAGTAAGCGCAACAGCTTGACTTGGATCGTCCAGCGTTGCAATCTCTTGCAAGCTTTGAACTGCCCTTACACGATGGCGCGAAAGTACCGCGCGCATCTGCTGTCGCACGAGCGCTTGATCCGAGTCAGATAACTCTTCGTAGACAACTACCTGTGCGGCCAATGATATATCCTCCGTCAGTAAACATTATTCGCAAAAAAGCGATAATTAATTTTATCATCTCAAGAAAACATGTCAACAAAAAAACTCCCCCCGGAATTACTCCGGGAGGAGTTTTCAAGATTTAGAGTTTAGAAATTGTCTCTTCTTCCACCAAATCCGCCATTGCCACCGCGTCCACCGCGATCGCCGAATGATCTCTTTGGTCTTTCGGTCATTGGGCGAGCTTCGTTTACAACGAGCTTTCTTCCGCCGTAATCTGAACCGTTGAACATCTCGATTGCTTTCTGAGAGTCTTCATCAGACATCTCTACGAAACCAAACCCTTTGCTTCTGCCAGTCATTCTATCTTGAATAACGGTTGCAGAAGTTACTGCGCCAGCTTGAGAGAACAACTGGTTCAACTCATCACTGGTGGTAGCCCAAGGAAGACCACCTACGAACAATTTTGCCATTATAGGCCTTTCACACAAGACTTACGATCATCCAAATAAGTCTCACAAAATATATAAACGGATGATTAAAGAGAGTATACAGTATAAATCCCTAAACGTCAATCTCTGACTCCATGAAGAAGATGAAGAGCTTTTCACTATCTATGATCCGTTTTTTGAGCTCAGGACTCAATATTAAGGCCAGATGCAGACATTTTTCGATGCGTTGAAGATTTTGACCAGCCGCAGACCAAGAAAGCTTATTTAATGAATCAATAATCCTTTCTAAGAAACGATCAGCAATCTTAAAAGCATCCATGGCAATTTTAAGATTAACCATGACAATCTCCCCCTCTACAAACTCCCTCATTGCTTCACTACTATTTAGTGCAAAAACAATTTTTTGAGGGAGCAAAATGCTATCAACCTTAACTTTAAAAAGATCTTTGTCTTTTTTTTCTTTATAATCCTTGGTTAATTCATCTAAGTGTTCTGACAATTGCTTGGTTTGAAGATATAGCTGATCAAATTGATATGGATGATTTTTCCTTTGCTTGCTGAAATCAGGTAATTTCTCAATAATTTCCTGACTTAATGTCTTTTCCGGAGAATACGGATTTTCTTTATTTCTTCTTCTACTCTCCCAGTCCACATAGTAGTTGAAGTCTCTGATTATTTTCTGCCACCTGGCATGATGTTTTTTCTCAATGATATATTTTTCAAAATCCCGATTGAAAAATATTTCAAATGCAGGATTCCTCGCTGCAGAAATTTCTAGCGCTTCTGTAATGACACTGTCAAAGTCATTGTCCGGAAGACCATCGTATACAAGAAGCTGTTTAAAGATTCTTTCTAAGAAACTATTCTGCTGTTTTTGATTATATTTTGTTGTTGGCAAATCAAATAATGCCAAACTTTTAATGAGGTTTGGTGCATAAACTCTCATCAATACTCCAGATTAATACTCTTTTGTAAAGGTATTATACTCCTTACTAATTAAAGAAATATTAAATTTTCTAAAAAACCGACAAACTTCTTACCTAAGCCTTTAATTCTGGTCCAAAGGCTTTGTTTTGTTTCTTGAGGCTCAATTTCAACTGATTCTTGCTCTTGATTATCCACAAGTGATTCTCTAGAAAACAAGCTTTCAGGAAGCTCCAAGGTTATATGGATCTCTTGCGGCTGAGTCAGTATATTTGGTAACTCAGTATCAAAAGAGGTGGAATCTTCGCCAGAATTCTCTTCCCGAAAAATATCATCGAATTCTGGATCTGTCGGATCTTCTGTTTGAGAGCTTATTTGTACATCTTCTGCTTGAGGATATGAATTGGTTATATAATAGACGCTTTGGGGCTGAGTGGCTTCTGTTTGGTTGTTCGGTATTTGTGGATTTTGACTTGGATAATCCCAGACAAAATTTAACACATGCAACTCTTCTATATTCCCCGCTTTATCAGAGCTGTAATATATAATCTGCGGGGTATCGACAGGAATATCAATTAATGTATCATTAGCAATAACTTTCCAAGTTTCGCCAGAATCTAAGGAATATGCTGATTGAAAAACTCCAGCGCCGCTATCACTAACTTGAAAACGGAATTTTTTATCGTTTAAACTAAGTGTGATTTCAGGATTTGTTACTGTGAGATTGTTACTAACTCTCAACAGACTACTTTGTGGCGGATTGTTATCTTCTGCCGAGTTAGTTTGCTGATAGGTCGGAATTATTTCCTCTGCATTATTATCCGAATCATAATTTTGCAAGAGTTCGCCACTGTTTTTTATAGTTAAAACCAAATTTTGTTTTATGCTTATATTCTCATAGTTATTAGTTGTCTCAGTAGAGTTTCCAGAATTTGTAACATAGTTTTTAACAGCAACGCTTACTGGATGAGTAACAGCAGTACTTTTATGCTTAGCGCTTACACTATACTCCTGATTATTTCTTGTTGGTAAAAATAAATAGTCATCCTCTCCAACTTTAGTTTCCGTATATTCATAACCAGCGCTTAAGTCTCTTTGGCTTGCTGCGTCTTTAACTGATATTTCCAAGTCACTTGGCAGATTAACTAATTTGCCTGATAGTCCACAAAAATTAGGCTGAAAAGAGTATCCAGGAGCGAGATTAACAATATTAATGCCATTTAAAAAGGCAAAAATATATGCCGGGATCTTGTCTTGACTTAACATCCCCGAGTGTTTGGCATCCAAAACAAAAAGAGTTTTGGAACTGTCAGTGCTAAAAAAATTAGCACTTACCAAAGGCACTGTGCCGTCTCCGCTATCTGCATAGATTTTGTACTTTGGCTGGTTTAAAAACTTTTTTAAAAGTGAAGGTGCTCCTGAAAACATCTTGGTTATGGTTTTAACCGTGAAAGTTCCGCAGCCAACTATGTTGTAAGGATTGACGCCAAATGTTTTCAAATCAAGATTATCCAAAGCATCATGCAAGGCCTCTGCTTCATCAAGGAGCCTCGAATTTTTTCCTAAAGAAACAAGCATAGCCTTGCTGCGTTCATAATCTAATATGCCCGGATTTGATATATTCGTAATGTCGTCATAAAACCCTGGTTGATGTTTAAAATATTCTTTTGAAGGTAGTACCTCATATATGCTGGGCATGTTTTGGGCAATGCTGCGTATTTCATCTTGGTTCAAAAGAGGAAAATCAAAATTATCGCCAAACATTAATGTCTTTGCCGCTGCTGCAGCGCCCAAGTTGGGCACGCCAACAAACACCGCCTTGTCTATTTTCTGTTCTGCTCCTGTATCAAGAACATATTTTTTTGCTACCAATCCACCAAAGCTATGTGCCACAATATTAACTTTCAAAGCTCCTGTCTGGCTTAAAACCTCAGATATTTTCTGAGCAAGCTTTAAAGAGTTCTCCGTTATTCCCAAACGCCAGTCATAGTTGAAATAGAAGAGGGCACTGTCTACAGCATAACCTCCTAAAACCAAACGATCCTGTAATTTTTTTACATAATCAATGCTTCCCAAAGGATGATTAATACTTTGTATGACTGGTCCTATGGCAATCAAAGAGCCGCTGCCGTTAGCATTAAAACCAAGAGGATCCATAAACCTGTCAGCTTGTTCTAAAATCGTTTTTTCAACGTTTGGCCAGAGTATTTCTCCACTTGAGGAATTTAATTGTGTACCCAACAAACCCGGTATGACTATCACTGGATTCTTAGGAACAAAATTCTCAATAATTGGAAAAGAACCAGTATGAATAAAGGAAGCATTGCCGTCAATTCCTGCAAAAAAGCTAATACTGGAATATCGTGATGGGTTATCAATTATATAGCTGCAGGTATCACAAACTATTGGCAAGTCAGTTTCGTCATTCCACAGATCAACCTTGTTATCCCCTGCGAAACGCAAACTAAAATTAAGAACGCGTGGTGGCAACCCGTTCTCTCTGTTAACTCCCAATGTTGTAACCATGTCTGTTGAACAATCAGGCTTGTGCAAATACAGGTTTCCGTTCCAACCGCGTCCATCCGCGTAATCTGATTTCAATTTAAAATGCACTGCTAAAAAGCCACTGTTGTAATCATGACTTTCATAGTTATCAAAGAAATACCCGTCATTTGTAAAAAACGAGCGACACTGATTTACATTCTCGGCTTTTGAAACAGGAATTCCAAAAAAAGAAGCCAAGAGCACTAAAACTAAAATAGCATGAGTAATTTTTTTCATGCTATTAATACTCAAAAAAGATTAAAAAAACCTTAATTTTAGATTAACTTTTACCCCCTTTTCTTGTTATCCACCTTGTCCACCTATGGGGAAATTGTCCCTGTATTGCTAATCTGTTAATATGGTTTTAACCTCTTTTTAATGAATATTTAATCCCATGGAAACTCCTCCAAATCTTGGACAAATAGACAGGCTGCCTCCACAGAACCTAGAGGCAGAAGCCAGTGTTTTAGGTTCTTTAATGATTGATAAAGACGCAATCATTAAAATTGCTGACATTTTGCATTCTGAGGATTTTTACGATGAACGCAACAAAGCCATATATCTGGCCATGCTTGAACTCTATGAAAAAAGCGTCTCCATAGACATTCTGACAGTTTCAAACCTTTTGGATGAACAAAAAAAACTTGATTTTGTGGGTGGCTCCTCATACCTTGCAACCCTGGTGAATTCAGTCCCGTCAGCAGCACACATAACTCACTACGCTTCAATTGTTAGAAGAAAAGGGACTTTAAGACGCTTAATCCATGCTTCCAATGAAATTACAAACATGGGTTTTAAAGAGGATGGTGATATAGAAAACATCTTAGATACTGCAGAACAAAAACTTTTTGGCGTTTCTCAAAAATTCCTTAAACAGAACTTTATTCCCCTAACCCAAGTCTTGCACGAAACCTTTGACCGTCTTGATGACTTGCATAAAAACAAAGGCAAGCTTCGCGGCATTGCAACCGGATACATTGATCTGGATAACCTGCTTGGTGGTTTACAAAAATCAGACCTAGTTATTCTTGCAGCCCGTCCTTCCATGGGAAAAACCTCTCTAGCTTTAGACATTGCCAGAAATGTCGCCATAAACTCTAAAATGGGAGTTGGCATATTTTCTTTGGAAATGAGTAAAGACCAATTAGTTGATCGTCTGCTTTCTTCTGAGGCTGATGTAAATCTTTGGAAATTAAGAACAGGGCATCTTTCAGATGAAGGTCCAAACAATGATTTTTCTAGAATCGGTGAAGCAATGGGTCGCCTTTCTGAAGCACCAATATATATTGACGATGCTGCAGGTTCTACGATCATGGAAATTAGAACCAAAGCAAGAAGATTACAAGCAGAACAAGAACTGGGTTTGATTGTCATTGACTACTTGCAATTAATGCAAGGTCACAGCTCTGAAAACAGAGTTCAGGAGGTTTCGGAAATCTCCAGAGCCTTAAAAGGTCTGGCCCGAGAATTAAACATTCCTGTACTTGCACTTTCCCAGCTAAATCGTGCTGTTGAAAACAGACCTGACAAAA
>JAKCAE010000039.1 GCA_021842385.1 bacterium | reverse complement strand
GTTAATTTAAGAAAAATTGCTGAAAGAACAGCAGGTTTTTCGGGTGCAGACCTTGCTAACCTTATCAATGAAGCAGCAATTCTTGCTGCCCGTTCAAACAGCAAAGAGGTTACTGAAATTAATTTAAAAGAAGCGATTGAAAAAGTTATGCTTGGTCCGGAAAGGAAGAGTCACATTCTTTCTAAAAAAGAAAAAGAAGTTACAGCATATCATGAAGGCGGTCATGCTTTGGTTGCTTCTGTCTTGCCAAATGCAGATCCCGTACATAAAGTTTCAGTCATATCCCGAGGCAGAGCAGCAGGGTATACCATGAAAGTTCCAACAGAAGACAAGCATCTGCATACGAAAAGTGAGTTTTTAGAAGATATTGCTGTTTCTTTAGCAGGATTAGCTGCAGAAAGGTTGGTTTTTAACGAACAAACCACAGGAGCATCCAGTGATTTGAAAGTTTCAACAGCATTAGCTCGCAGATTAGTTACTATGTATGGCATGAGTGATGAGATGGGACCAATGACTTTTGGCGACACTCATGAAATGGTTTTCTTGGGTAGAGATATAGCCGAACAAAGAAACTATTCGGAAGAGGTCGCAGCAAAGATAGACAAAGAAGTGGCGAAGATCATGCAAGAGGGCTATGAGACAGCTTTGGGTATTTTAAAGAAACACCGCGACAAACTTGATCTTATAGCAAAAAAGCTTGTGGAGCAGGAAACTTTGGAGCAAGATGAATACACTGAACTTGTTCGTGATGTTATTCCCGCGCATAAACTAAAGCATCCTGAAGAAACTCCCGTAGAACACGTGCACAAGGAAAAAGAAACTAAGAAATAACAGAGAAAGGTTATATGTTAAGCCTCTCTGAGATATTAACTAAAGCATACAAATATACCAAAAACCATAGGTCTTTATGGTTTTTTGGTTTTTTCCTTACAGGTTGGGGTGTTTTGAATTTTGTCAGAAGAGTTGATTTGAACGCGGATCATTTGGATAGGTATTTCAAGCATATTCTTAACTACATTTTGCACAGACCTTTAGAGTTAGGTTTGGTAATAATCACAACAGTGCTTTTGATAGCGCTTATGTCCTTTGTTGGGGCAATCGCAAGATCATCAATCATATATGCAGCAGAACAGTTGGAACATGAAGAGCAAGTTACTTTTCGTTCAGTTCTTAAACATTCAACAAAATCAGTTTGGCAAGTTTTCTGGGCCGGACTTTTTACAAATGCCGCAATAGTTTTCTTCTTCACCTGGTTGGCTTTGCCTTTGTGGCTTGTTTTTAAAAATGGTTTTGAGTTTAGAGGTTTTGTCCTACTCCTTGCTGCTCTGCTTATCTTTATTCCGATTATTATTGTTTTATCTTTAGTTAATATTTTTGCTTGCTGCTACATAGTTATCTATAAATTAAAGGTTAAGGACGCTTTTAAAAGCTCTTTTGATCTCTTGGCGGTTTTTGGGCAGCAGGTCATCGCCTTGTTTGTAACTCTTTTTGTGGTTTATTTTTTCCTCTTTTTTCTTTCCGCGACCCTTGTTGGGTTCCTTGGAGTGCTTGCATACCTGCCTATTATTCTGGTAAAATCATTATCACTGCACTGGTTTGCAGCGATCATTTTAGTTTTAATATTTGTTTTAAGCTTTGCGTTACTTTTGGTAAATGCAATACTAAATGTTTTTACCAATTTTGCTTGGACCATATTTTTCTTAGATATAGTTAAAGCAAAGTATATAAAGGACGCAAAACCAATTGGACAGCACGCGGGCGGTTAGCTCAGTGGTAGAGCATCTCTTTGACGTAGAGAGGGTCATAGGTTCAAATCCTATACCGCCCACCAGAAATATATGGATATACAGGAATTAGAGAAAAATTTAAAAGTTAAGTTTAACAACCCTGATCTCTTAATGACAGCGGTTACACACCGTTCTTATCTTAATGAGAACAGGGATTTTCATCTGCCGCATAACGAACGCTTGGAGTTTTTGGGTGATGCTGTTTTAGAGCTCATTTCTACAAGATACCTCTACGAAAACTACCCACATCCAGAAGGAGAACTAACCAACTTCCGTTCGGCGCTTGTTAACTACAGGATGCTTTCAGAAATAGCCAGAAAACTTAAAGTGGAAGACTTTTTGTTAATGAGCAAAGGTGAAGCAAAAGATACAGGACGAGCCAGACAAGTAATTTTAGCTAACGCTTTAGAAGCAATTATCGGAGCAATATATCTGGATTTAGGGTATGAGGCAGCAAAAGAGTTTGTCTTAAGAGACATTGTTGTTGAACTCCCTTTGATTATAAATGCGGGATCATACTTGGATCCCAAGAGTAAGTTGCAGGAAATAGTTCAGGACAAGCAAGGTATCACCCCGACCTATCAAGTGATTTCAGAACAAGGACCTGATCATGACAAAGTTTTCTTAGTCGGGGTGTATATTGGAAACACGAAGGTTGGTGAAGGCAGAGGACCTTCAAAACAAGAAGCTGAAGTTTCTGCTGCAGAAAATGCTTTAAAAGAAAATCAGTTTTAAAGAGAATAATTTAAAATCCGGACTATCTCCGGATTTTTTTGTTTGTATATATGCGAAAGCCCCGGACATTGATCAGATTGATCAAGCCGGGGCAGACGCACACTTCTACTTCTAATGCCATTCCATCGTGCGGCGCGCTCCATCGCCCCAGGCGATGAAAGTTAGGC
>JAKCAE010000024.1 GCA_021842385.1 bacterium | reverse complement strand
GCAGATATTTTTGAAGAAGCAAAGAAGATCGGTATGATTACTTTAAAACAAGACGGATTAATTAAAGTTTTGCAAGGGATTACGACCTATGAAGAGGTCGTGCGTGTAACTTCGGAGTAATTAGCCATGACACCTAAAGTATTAATAGTCCAAGAACCTTTCTTGTTGTCTGAAATTTATAAAGGGAAGTTAAAAGCATTGGGTATTGAAGGGGATATAGCAGAGGGATTTGATGAGGCAGCAGAGAAACTTGCAAATGAAATTTTTAATTTAGTGCTTCTGGATACTTTGATGGATCGGGTTAAGGGCAAGATTAGAGGTTTTGAGTTACTGCAAAGATTAAGAGCACATAAAGACTTAAGAGTCGCTTCAACGCCCGTGGTTATGCTTTCTGATCTTTCTTTAAGAGAACACATTGAAAAAGGCTTGCATTTAGGAGCAAATGAATACATGATTAAGACACAGCACAGCCCTAACGAGGTCGTGCTGAGGATAAAGAAGATGATATATGTATAAAGCGAGTGAATTAGAATTGAATAAGCTGCTGGGAATTGTTTTGGAGCGTAATGCTTCTGACCTGCATTTGATAACCGGCGAACCGCCGATCATTCGTGTTGACGGTGCTTTGTTAAAAATGGAGGAGTATGAGGTTTTGACCGTTGATTCAATAATCGCACTCCTTGATTTAATGCTAAACGCAGCTCAGAAACAACAGTTGGAGAAACAACAAGATTTTGATTTTGCTTATTCTTTTAAAGATAATGTCCGTTTTCGTGTGAATGCTTACAAGCAAAAAGGACAGCTTGCCGCGGCTTTTCGTTTGATACCAAATAAGATCAAAACTGTTGCAGAGTTGAATCTTCCTGAAAGTTTGTTGAACCTAACCCAACACAAACAGGGCTTAGTCTTGTTTGTTGGACCCACCGGACACGGCAAATCAACGGCACTTGCTTCAATGATTGATTATATTAATCAAACAAGAGCAGAACATATTTTAACTATTGAAGATCCGATAGAGTTTTTATTTTCACCGCGCCAAAGTGTTATTAATCAGCGCGAACTATACATTGATACTCCTTCATTTGCTCAGGCTTTAAGAGCAAGTTTACGTGAAGACTGCAATGTTTTGTTGGTTGGGGAAATGAGGGATTTAGAGTCAATATCCGCAACCATTACCCTTGCAGAAACAGGACACCTAATCTTTGCCACCTTGCATACTAACGATGCTGCACAATCCATTGATCGTATTATTGATGTTTTCCCGCCGCATCAACAAACGCAGATTAAAAGCCAGCTAGCTAATGTTCTCTTAGGAATTGTTTCGTTACGTCTCTTGCCTAAGATAGGTGGGGGAAGATTGCCTGCTGTTGAAGTTTTGCTTGCAAACAATGCTGTACGAAACATGATTCGCGAAGGCAAAACCTTTGAAATGGACAATGTTGTGCATACAAACGCAGACGAAGGCATGATTGCCCTTGATCATTCACTGGCAAATTTAGTAAGCAGGGGTTTGGTAGCTCCTGATGATGCTATGCCATATGTTAAAGATCGCGATTTTTTTCAATCATTAGTTTCCAAAGGCATTTAATATATGCAGTTTAAGTATCAGGCAAAAGATGTATCAGGAAATTTAAGAGAAGGTGTGGTTGTTGCAGAAGACCAGGCTCATGCTGAATCTTTGATTCAAGATAATGGCTTAGTTATTTTAAATCTTGAAATTATTGAAGAAAGCATAGTAGAAAAACTCTGGCCTTTTGGTAAGTCTGTTCCAGCAAAAGAAATGGTTCTTTTTTCCAGACAGCTTTCCACCTTGATTGGTGCCAAGGTTTCGATTCTTCAAGCTTTGCGTATTCTTTTAGAACAAGTTACTAACGCGTATTTAAAGAAAGTTATAAATGAGACGATTACTAGCATTGAAGGAGGGAACAGTTTTTCGTTGTCTTTGGCAAGACACCCAGAAGTTTTTAGCAATGTCTATGTAAGCGTTGTGCACACTGGTGAATTGTCAGGAACCCTAGATCAGTCTTTAAATTACCTTTCTGACCAGATTGAAAAAGATTATGATCTGCGCTCCAAAGTTAAGAGCGCCATGACTTATCCGATGTTCATTCTTGGTGCTTTGGTTGTTGTTGGTTCTTTGATGTTTCTTTTCATCCTGCCTAAACTAACAGTTATTTTAGAAGAACAGGGAGGCAGCTTGCCTTTCATTACTGTTGTCTTAATTAATTTCACAAGATTTTTCCAACACTATTGGTGGACCCTGCTTTTTGGCTTAGTTGCCGTATGGTTACTTTTAAGAGCCTATGTTAAAACAAAAACCGGAAGATATATTTTTGACCGTTTAAAGATAGTCACACCAATTATCGGTCCGATTTTTCAACAAATATATCTAGCTCGGTTTTCCAGAAACCTTTCAACCTTGGTTTTAGGCGGCATCCCTATTATTAAAGCCTTGGAAGTAGTTGCTGATCTTGTAAACAATGTCATTTACAGAGATATATTGATGGAAGCAGCTAATAGACTTGGTACCGGGAAAAGCATTGCTGATTCTTTACAGGGACACAAAGAGATTCCCGTTATTGTCACGCAAATGGTTCAGGTCGGAGAGCAGTCAGCCACCCTGACAAATATTCTTTTGAAACTTGCCTCATACTATGAAAAAGAGGTTGATGCAAAGATTGCTACCTTAACTTCTTTGATGGAACCGATTATAATGCTGATTTTGGGTGTGGGTGTGGGTATCTTAGTTGCAGGAATTCTCCTGCCAATCTATAATTTAGCCAGTAACGCAGCATAGAATTAAAAGCTGCAAATTTACTTCCTGGAAGGGGGTGAAAACATTGTTAAGAAACAAAAACAAAGGTTTTACATTAATAGAATTGTTGGTCGTTATAGCGATCATTGGTCTTTTGGCTTCTGTGGTCTTACTAGCCTTAAACTCTGCTCGAGCAAAGTCTAGAGACGCTAAGAGATTGGCTGATGTTCGTCAGTTAGCTACAGCACTGGAATTGTA
>JAKCAE010000022.1 GCA_021842385.1 bacterium | reverse complement strand
GAGTTATGATCTGCTTCCTGAAAATGTAAATATATATTTGAAACCTAAAGAAGGAGTTTTTTCTCCGGAAGATGTTTCTTTCTCAAGCGATGTCACGCAATTCAACCTTATTATTTGCGTTGACGTTCCTTCTTTGGAAGCATTAGGCGCTCTCTATGAAAAAAATGCTGAGATGTTTTTTGCTGTCCCCAAAGTCAATATTGATAACCACATTCATAATGACAACTATGGCAATATAAATATTGTTGATGTGACAGCCTCCTCTTCTTCTGAAATATTACTTGCTCTTTTGAGAGACTATGAAGCAAGTCTCATTGATCAAGATATTGCAACAAATCTTTTAACCGGGATCATTACAGAAACAAACAGTTTCCAGCATAACAGAACAACCCCTAGCTCTTTTATTAATGCTTCTGAGTTAATAGCGTATGGCGCCAAACAGCAGGAGATAGTTAGAAATCTTTTTAAAACCAAAGAGCTTCCAGTTTTAAAACTTTGGGGCAGAGCAATGGCCCGCATACAGATAATTTCAGAATATGACACCATTTTTTCTGTTGTCGGTATTTCTGATATAGAGAAATCAGAAGCAAGCGAAGCAGATATTTTTCAGGTTGCTCGGGATTTCATGGTTAATATCAATGATGCAAAAATGATCTTTTTCGTAGCCGAAAGGCCGGATAGTTTAGAGATGTATGTAGCTTCTAATCCCAACATCAAGTTAACTGAGCTTGTAAATTATCTCGGAGGGAGCTTTGTTGCTGACGGTTTAGGCAAAATCATCATAAAGAACAAGAATATTACAGAAGTTGCTCAATACATTAAAGAAACACTCTCAGATTTGAAGAGCAGACTTGGCATATAGTATACTGCAAGCATGCAGCTACAAGATGATCAGAAACAAAAAGATTTTCAAAAGAAACTAACGGATGTAAACCGGAAAATGGAAGAAGAGCAAGCTTCGCAACGCTCTTTTCTTTTTGGTATACAATACATTGATCTTTCAACATTCCCCCTTGATTTAACAGCCATGGCTTTATGGAGTGAGCAGCAATGCATGGATTCTCATGCCGTTGTTTTTTACAAAGAAGGAAATGATGTCAGAGTTGGAACAACTGACCCGCAAAACCCAGCGCTTAAACAAAACATTGAAGCACTAAAAACTGAACACGGTTACAAAGTCACCCTTTACTATGTCTCAGAATCCAGCCTGCAGCAGGCTTATAAATTTTTTCCAAAAGTAGTCAGACCCCTGGAAGCCAAGGAAGAAAGTGTTGAAGTAAAGGCAGAGCAAGATTACAAAGCTGCTTTAAAAGATTTGGAAAACGGTAAGCAAATTTCTGCAACCCAGATGCTTTCAGTGCTTTTAGGTGCTGCTGACAAATACGGAGCATCAGACATTCACATTGAGCCAGAAGAACATTTCATAAAAGTACGTTTTCGTTTAGATGGTGTGCTTTCTGACATGGCGCATTTAAGTTCTGATTATCAAAAAAGCATAATCTCAAGAATTAAGATTCTCTCACATCTTAAACTTAACGTTACAGACATCCCTCAGGACGGGCGTTTTACATATCTTCTAGACTCCAAACCAACTGATGTTCGTGTTTCAGTACTTCCTTCAGCATATGGCGAGGGCGTAGTTATGCGTATTTTAGGTTTAGGCGCTGTTAGTTTGCAACTTAAAGATCTTGGTTTTTCTGACAAAGACTATGAGCTCATTCAAAAAGAGTTGGCTAAACCAAACGGTATGATTATTACAACAGGACCAACTGGTTCTGGTAAAACTACAACACTCTATGCTTTCCTAAATCAGCTAAATGATCCGGGAGTAAAGATAATCACGCTGGAAGACCCTGTTGAATACAAACTCGAAGGAATTAACCAAACTCCTATTGATTCTTCAAAAGGTTTAACCTTTGCAGCTGGGCTAAGAGCCATATTAAGACAAGATCCTGATGTGGTTATGGTTGGTGAAATACGAGACCAGGAAACAGCAGAGGTTGCCCTACAAGCAGCTCTAACAGGGCACGTTGTTTTAAGCACACTGCATACTAATGATGCAGCCGGTGCTATCCCAAGACTTAGAAACATGGGTATTAAGCCATATGTCATAGCACCCGGAATGAATGCCATTATTGCTCAGAGACTCGTGCGCAAGCTCTGCCCAGAATGTAAAACAGAGGTCAAATTAGACCCGTTTCTTTTAACCAAGGTTCAGAAAATACTAAGCGAGATTCCTAAAAATTCAGGAGTTGAAATACCCGCAGAGCAAAAATTCTTTCATGCTCCGGGTTGTGAAAAATGTAACAAGACAGGTTACAAAGGGCGCATCGGTATCTATGAGTTGATCATAAAAGACGAGGCAGTAGAAAAACTCATCCTTGCAGAAGCAGGTAGCAATGAATTAAAGGAAGCAATGATTGCTCAGGGCATGCTAACCATGACCCAAGACGGACTTGTTAAAGCACTTAAGGGGATTACTGACGTGGAAGAGGTTTTTAGAGTTTCTTTAGACTAATATATGGATGAATTTTTAAAAAAGATCATAGTCCAAGCAGGAGATGCGGCTTTAGAATTTCAAACCAACGCAAAAGTTGCCTATGCAAAAAGACATTCAACAGATATTGTCACAGAAGGAGACTTGCTTTCTAACAAAATAATCACAGAGGCTATAAAGGAAAAATATCCCGAGCATGTAATTCTTTCAGAAGAAGGTGAACACCAACTAGGTGAGGAATATACCTGGATCATTGATCCCATTGACGGAACCTTCAACTACTCCAAAGGCTCCCCATTATTCTGCGTCATCATAGGACTTGCTTACAAAAAAGAAATGCTTATGGGTGCTGTTTATGCTCCAGCACTAAAAGAACTTTACTTTGCTGAAAAAGGGAAAGGCGCTTTTTTGAATGATCAGAAGATTCATTGCGGTGATGTAAAAGACATAACTTTAGCCTATGGAAATGGTCTGTCCTTGATTGGTCCAACGCGCCTGCCGTTATTAGAAAAATTTATACAGGAAGCAAAGCAGCATAACTTTTGGTTTGGCAGTATA
>JAKCAE010000034.1 GCA_021842385.1 bacterium | reverse complement strand
CGTTTTTAATGAGGTGGGTTTTAACACCAGCTGTTTTAATTTGGATAAAAGCATTTTGAGCTTTATTATATGACTCTTCGTGGGTTTTTCCCGTGAACTCAGCTAGAAGAACAAGCTTCGGGAAACCTCCTGTCAAAGTCATCCAGAATTCCGGCAAAAACTGCCAACCCATTTTTAGGATATTTTTTGGTTTTAAGATCCTTATTAAATCAGGAAGAAAACGAATTGCTAGCTTTAAGGTGTAGTCATCATAGGATTCAAAGGTTTCAGGTTTTAAAGCTAGTACTTTTTGGACAATGTCTACCAGATTATCTAAGTTTTTTAAAAAGACAACAACCATTGTTGAATTTTGTTCAGGTTCTACTAATCTTAATTTTGCCCTTGTGATTATACCCAATGTTCCTTGGGAACCAACCAAGAGCTTAGTAAGATCAAAGGTCTTTTTTTCTTTGTTGTAGACATTCCAGAGATAGTAGCCTGCAGAGTTCTTAGAAACATTAGGTTTGGCGTTTTCAATCAGGGCCTGGTTGTCTTTAATGAGCTGGTGTATTTTTCTGTATACTTCACCTTCAAAGTTTTGCAAAACAAGCTTTTGTTTTAGCTCTTCTTCGTTTAATGTCTTGAAAAGATATTCGTTGCCATCTGCAAGAACGACATTTAATTCTAAAACATAGTCTTCAATCTTTCCGTGAGTTAGAGTTTTTTCTCCTGCAGCGTTATTCCCCAGCATTCCGCCTAGCGCGCATATTTCACGCGATGCCGGAAATGGAGGAAGCAGGAGATTGTGAGCCAGTGTTTCTTTTTCAAAGTCACGATAGTACATCCCAGGTTCAACAATTGCATAATCAGACCCGAGTTCTATAAGTTTGTTTAAGTGTTTTTTAAAATCAAGAATAATAGAGGTGTTCAAAGAACCTCCGCTCATGCAGCTTCCAGCAGCTCTTGGGGTTATAGAAATCCCTGAATCTGTTTTTTTCGTTGCACTTACGAAATTAACGATTTTTTGAATATCCGAAAGGTCCGCTGGCGCTATGACAACCTCTGGTTTTATCTCAAAGATGCTTGCATCCCTGCTAAATTCTTTAATTGTAGCCTCATCTGAGAGGACTTCACCCTTTAGACCAAGCTTTTGTATTTCTTGTATTTGCATAGTTTTATTGTAGCAAAAAAAGTGCTATTATTACTAGGCAATTAAAGAAAAAATATGAACATAAATCCGTTTCAGACAGCATTAAGTCAGTTAAAAGCAGCAGCTGAGGTTGCTAAAATAGATCCTAAATTCATTGAACGAATTCAGTATCCAGACAGGTATATTGAGGTTACAATACCGATAATTATGGATGATGGTTCTCAAAGGATATTTACAGGTTTTAGAAGCCAGCACAACAATGCCAGAGGTCCTTACAAGGGAGGCATCCGTTTTCATCCTGAAGTTAATTTAGACGAGGTTAGAGCCTTAAGCTTTTGGATGAGTTTTAAAAATGCGGTCGTGAATGTGCCTTTTGGTGGTGGTAAGGGCGGCATTATCGTAGATCCAAAAAAGCTTTCTGAGACAGAATTGGAAAAACTTTCCCGCGGTTATGTTCAAAAACTCTACCCTGTTTTTGGTCCTGAATTTGATGTACCAGCTCCAGATGTTAACACTAACGGCAAGATCATGGGATGGATGGTTGATGAGTTTGAAAAACTCATTGGTAAGAAAGCCAGGGCAACCTTTACAGGCAAGAATATTGAAGACGGCGGCAGTCAGGGAAGGACCGAAGCCACCGGTTTTGGCGGAGGAGTTGTTTTAAGGGAAGTATTAAAGAGCGGTCTCGTAGACTTGGGAGAGAACAAAACAGTTGCTATTCAGGGCTTTGGCAATGTGGCTACATATTTTGCAGAAAGCGCTAAAGCTCAAGGGTTGAAAGTAGTTGCGCTTTCTGATTCAAAAGGCGGAATATATAACCCTGAAGGGATTGACGTTGCTTTGGCAGAAGAGCATAAAAAACAAACAGGAGCTTTAAAAGGACTTGCCGGAACAAAGGAAATATCGAATGCAGAGCTTTTAGAGCTTCCGGTTGGTGTCTTGGTTCCTGCTGCTTTGGAGAACGTTTTAACAGGAGAAAATGCTTCCAATATTAAAGCCAAACTCATTATTGAAATGGCTAATGGTCCGACAACACAAGAAGCAGATGCAATTTTTGAGAAAAACAATATCATAGTAATTCCTGATATATTGGCAAACAGCGGCGGAGTCGCAACCAGCTACTACGAATGGTATCAAAACATGCATAATGAAAACTGGAGCAGAGAAGATGTCCTCGCAAAGCTCGATGCTTTGATGATTAAGGCTTTTGAAGGAGTCTTTAATGCTAGAAAACAATACAACACTTCCTTTAGAAACGGGGCATATATTGTAGCCACAGAGAGGATAAAGGAAGCAAGCAGGAGTTAAGATGAGACAGAATTACGAGAAAGCTTTTTTACAAAGCATTCTTGATCAATACCCCGATTTAGGTGCAATTATAGAGCACCGTCTTTTTACCACTGGTTACGAAAACTCCAACTATTATGTGGAAACCGAAAAAGGAAGGTTTGTTGTAAAGATTTTTGAAGGCATGGTTTTGGTTCCTGAAAATATTGCTTTTGAGGTTGAGGTCATGGGCTATCTCTCTGATCAGGGTCTGAAAGTACCAAAAGTTTTCAAAAACAAATTGGGAAATCTTGAATCAAAGGCTGGAGAAAAACAGGCAGTTTTAATGAGTTTTGTTGAGGGTCAGAATATGGATAGGCAGATTTTAACTGATGAGCTTGTTGCAGAAGCTGGTACTGAGGCTGGGAAGATGGATACAGTGTTAAAAAAATTTACTGACGGCTCCAAGACTAGACAAAATTACGAATTTGATTTAAAAAATACTTTAATTTTAGAACCCTCATTAAAATTTGTACCTTCTGATTTTGACGTTGAGTTGTTAAAAAAAGTTTTTGAAGAATTCAGAATAATCAAACCAGAGCTTGATATACTGCCAAAGGGCTTAATGCAGAATGATATTGTGCCCCACAATTTTTTGGTTAAAGATGGTAAACTAGAGGCGATCATAGATTTTTCAGACCTTGCTTTTAGCCCCTATGTTCAAAATATAGCTGTG
>JAKCAE010000013.1 GCA_021842385.1 bacterium | reverse complement strand
TGCTCCGGCTGCGGAAAGTTCCTTAATGTTGCTAATTTTTACGCCGCCATCCACCTCTAATATACCATTTTTGTAGGCTTTTCTCAATTCTTTAACTCTTTCTAGAGTTCCCGGAAGCTCAGGCTGTCCCTTTTCCCCAGGTTCAATGCCCATGACTGTAACTTGCTTGAAAGAATCAAGATAAGGAATGATTTCAGAAATTTTTGTCTCCGGATTAATAACCAGGCCAGGGGTTAACTTTAAAGAAACAAGCTCTTCTGCAAGCGCGTTTAATTCTGACTTGTCAGCAATGGCTTCATAGTGAAAAAGAACTGTTTTGAAACCAACAAGCTTAGCATCAAAAAAATATGCTTTTGGATCTTTAACCATCAAATGTGCTTCCCACTCAAAAGCAGGATTTAATATATCAAGTTCTGAAATCTGCAAATCTTTGTGTTCTGTAAAAAGACCATCGGAAAAATCAACCTGGATCTTTTTAACTCCAGGAATCTTTGTGATGACCTCAAGACGATTTTTAAAACTATCCCAGTCATCCTCAAGGATTGCTGGAACTACAATAGCCATTATTTTAATCTGTTAATTTCTTCAATGCGCCTGATGAATCTTTTTTCAAAAGAGAATTTTGTTGTTAACCAAAACCAAACGATGTCTTCAGCACTCTCTGTGGAAACAAAATCAGCGGGAAGACAAAGAATGTTTGCATCATCATCATGTCTTGAATGCTTAGCTGCGTGTTCATTCCAAGCTAATGCTGCTCTGACATATTTAAAACGATTTGCAGCAATACAAACACCCTGTCCTGAACGGCAGATCAAGATTCCTTTGTTTTTTGCCGGATCTTTTTGCACGGCTTTAGCAACCTTTACCGCAAAAGGTGTGAAATCATCATCAGGAATTAATTTCTTTGCGCCGACATCAACATATTTCCATTTTGCGCGCTTGAGAAACTTTTTTAAATCTTCTTTTAATTTAAAGCCGCCGTGATCTGCTCCTATGTATATCATATTTTTGTAGTTATCATTTTGTTAAACTCTAACGCATTTAAACTAGCCCCACCAACTAGCAACCCGTCAATCTGTCTTGAAAGAAAACTTTCTGCATTGGAAGCATTAGTGCTTCCGCCATAAAGGACTTTGGAAACTTTGAACTTGATCCTAACAAACATGCAAATCCTTTCAGCATGTTCCGGATTTTCCATTTGTTTGGTTTTGTAAGGATCACCGGTAGAAATGGCCCAAACAGGCTCATAGGCTACAATGACTTTTTTCGGATCAATTTCGTGTAAATCCGCTTCCAGCTGGCTTTGCAAATGCTGCATGACTTCTTCATCTTCCATTTCCGCAGAAAGACCATAACCTACACATAGTATCGGTGTAATCTTGTTTAATATCGCCCCCTTTATCTTCAAATTTACCTCATTATCTGTTTCCCCCAAAGCACGTCTTTCCGAATGCCCAATAATTGCATATTTAACCTTAAACTGTTTTAACATTTCGGGAGAAATCTGTCCTGTGAAAGGACCGCTATTTTGCCAGAAAATATCCTGCGCGCCCAAATCCAATTTGGTTTTTAAAAGAGGCAAGTATACAAAAGGCGGACAAATCACAGGATGTTGAGTAGTTTTTGTCTTTGAAACTGCCAAAAGAAGCTTTTCTGCTTCTTTAAAGCTCTTGGGATTCATTTTCCAATTTGCAACAATGAGTTTTTTCATATTTGTTTCAAAAACTTAACAGCATCTTCAGGAGACATGGGGTTAATCGGTATACCAGTAGCATATTCAAAACCGGCCCAAATGGCAATTCTGGGAAAGACCACAAGGTGCCAATGATATGCTTCTTTTTGATGCGCACTGTGGACTGCTTGGGCAAGAGGCATCGTATGAATGTAGAAGTTTAGTGGTGGATCTGAAAGTTTGGTGTAAAGTCTGCTCAAAACTAATTTCAAAACACTTGCTAATTGCTCCATTTCTTTAGGAGGAGTATCTTCAAAGTTGGAAGCATGTTTTCTTGGGAGAATCCAGGTTTCAAAAGGGCTACGTGAAGCGTAAGGGGCAAGGACAATAAAATCGTCGGTCTCATAGATAACTCTTTGATTTTGTTTTCTCTCCTCTTCCATGATCGCGCAATAGATGCATCTTTTCTCTGCCTGGTAATAATGGTAGCAGCCAAGTATTTCATCGTGGACTCCACTTGGTACAAAAGGTGTCGCCATTATTTGGTAATGCGGGTGGATTAAGGAAGCACCTGCTTCTCTGCCGTGGTTGTAAAATATCTGAATATATGCAAGCTCGGGATGTTTTGCAAGCTCTAAATATCTTTGTTGCAATATCTTTAAAGTATCAAAAATCATGGTCACAGACTGCAAAGCAATCGGTTCGTTGTGTTTTCTTGTTATGACAACTTCATGATCACCAGTACCTGATCTTGAAATGTAAAACTCTTTGTCAGCAGTCAAAGGAACATCAGAAAGGGCTTCAAATTTGTTTGGAATGACCCGGATCTGCCAATTTTTCCCTTTGGGATATCGCAAAATATCATCATTTTTTGATTCATTGCCCGGACAAAAAACACAAGCCGGAATGAGCTCGGGCATATTCTGAGAAATGACCTGTTTGTCGGCAAACTGCTCAGGACGCCTGCTGCGGTTCGGCGCAATCAAAACCCAGTGTTTGGAAATAGGATTTTGTCTGAATTGAGACATTAGTAAATATTAAAATTTTTAGTAAAACGTTCTAAATATGAAGAATGTCCGTAGATATAAAAAAGTTGAGAATTATTTTTTATCAAAGCAACATCATACAAATCAGGGTCGGTATTAATACGAGCTTTAATAACCGCAATCTGAATATCCCCTCTGGCAATGTTGTTCTCCTTACTAATCTTTAAAGATTTGCGCACAGCTGTTTCATCCTTTAATCTCATGGGCACAACAACTAAATTTTCAGCAAGATTATCGGGGTTTTCAAAGACAATGTTTCCAGCCTCATCTCTCTCAAGTTGCCAACCGTGCGGATATCTCGCGCTATAATTAAACTGTTTGTCTAAAAAAAGTTTGTTGGTTTTTAATTCTGCGAAAACAAAACTTCTGTCAAAATAATATCCGGAAATGGAAATGTATGCCAAAAGCGCTACTCCCGAAAAAAGCAAAGCAAAAATAGCCCAGATGAAATATCTGTTTGGATGCAAAATCTTTTTTAGATTATGGCGCATTTTTGTTTTAGTTAATTTTTTTAGCAAGATAATTTTCAAGGAAAATTTGTGCTGCTAACGAATCAATATTTTTGCTGCTTCCGGAAATATTTTGAGCCATCTTTGAACTCAGACGCTCATCAAAGAGTTCCACTTCTAATCCAGATATTTCAGCAATCTTTTTTTGAAATTCCAAAACTTCCGCGGTTTTTTGTGTTTCTTGTCCACTTAGATTCAAAGGGTGTCCTAGAACGATCTTGGAAACTTCTTTTTCTTTAATCAGATCAGGCAGTTTTGCAAAAATCTCTTCTGGAGTCCAAATTTCAAATTCAAAAGCAAACTTCTGCTCTAAATCACTTAAAGCCAAACCAATTCTTTTCTCTCCATAATCAATGGCTAATATTCTAGACATTACTTACTTTCGCTTAAAACTACTTTAATCTTAATATTTTGTTTGTCTCTAATCACATCTAAGGTGATAGTCTCCCCCGGACTATATTGCCTAATTAAACCCGCAAGGCTGTGACTGTCATCAATTTTAACTCCATTAACAGCTGTAATAATATCACCGTCTTTAAGACCGGCTTTGTCAGCAGCACTTCCCGGACTAACTCCTGAAACAGGGCTGCCATAATCATCCAATCCTGTAATAATCCAGGCGCCGTGATCTACTGAAAGATTGTTCTGCTGTTGTATCTGTGCGTTTATGAGCACATAGCGAATGCCTAAATATGCTCGGACAATTCTGCCATATTTCTTGTAGCTTTGCAGGGCTTTAGAAGCGTCATTTGAAGGAATTGCAAAACCAACTGATTGACCCTGCGAAGCCATTGCAGTATTTACTCCAATGACATCACCATATTCATTAAGCAAAGGTCCTCCGGAATTTCCCGGATTTATAGCAGCGTCTGTTTGTATAACCCCCTCTAGGGTTTCAGAAGTACCAGCACCTCCTGCAGTTATAGTACGCCCGATGCCTGAAACTATTCCTGTTGTCACAGTGTTACTGTACTCTCCCAAAGAATTACCAATAGCTATAACTTTCTGACCAATCTGAATCTTTGAAGAGTCTGCAAGCTTTAAATATGATGCTCCAGATATATTAATTTTAACAATCGCAAGGTCACTTAAAGGATCAAGTGCTAAAACCGTTGCCTCGTATCTTTTGCCGTTTGCAGTAACAACCGTAAACTTAGCCGTATTGCTTGAAACCACATGCTTGTTAGTCATGATTAAACCGTCAGAGCTGACAAAAAAACCACTGCCTGCCCCGGTTTCTTTATACTGCGGGGTTGTGTTTTGGGGTTGTTGTTGATTCTGAAAAAAAGGATCAAAGAAAAAAGGACTGCTAAATGAATTGTATCTATTAACGTCTTCAGAAATGATGACAGAGACAACTGCAGAGCTTGCTTTCTTTATGACATCAACAGTGTTTGGGGAACTCGAAGTCAGCTCCTCTTTCTGTGTATCTGCTTTGGTCTCAGTATTTTGGACACTTAAATTGGTTTTAGTATTTAAGCCAAAAAGTTTACTTTTTGTAGCATACACTCCGCCGGCAAAACCAGAAAAAGCGCCTGCCAAGATACTAATTAAGACAATGGAAGCTATTAATCCATTGCCCAATTTTTTTATGCTTTTTGATTCTGTTGTTTCTTTTATTTCTTCTTGCATAAAACCGTCTCCTTGCTATACATCTTAGCATATTCTGGCTGCGGTTTTAAGTAAGGATTTCCGGACCGTTTTTAGTAATAGCGACAGTGTGTTCAAAATGTGCGGCAAGACTTTGATCCCTAGTTGTTACTGTCCAACCGTCATCTTCTATGAAAATGTCATCTGTTCCTAAAGTAAACATTGGTTCAATGGCAATTACTAAGCCTTCTTTTAATTCAGGACCTGCCCCTTTTTTGCCATAATTAGGAACTTGCGGATCTTCATGAACAGCATGCCCTACTCCGTGCCCGACCAAATCCCGTATTATTCCCAAATGATTATCATCAGCAACTTTTTGAACAGCAGCAGAAATGTCTCCGACTTTATTCCCTATTCTTGCCTGTTCAATGCCTATGCTTAAAGCTTTTTTAGTAAGCTCTAAAAGTCTCTGGGCTTCTTTTGTAATATTTCCCACAGCAACAGTAATTGCTGTATCTGTATACAAACCCTTGTATTCCATACCAATATCCAAGCCAAGAATATCTCCTTCTTTGAGCACTTGATTTTTAGAAGGCACGCCGTGCACAACAACAGAGTTTAGCGAAGTGCAAAGTCCTGCGGGAAACTGATGTCCCTTGGGACCATATCCTTTGAAAGAAGGTCTGCCACCTGCTTTTAATATTTCTGCTTCTGCAAAAGCATTTAATTCCCAAGTTGAAATGCCCGGTTTTGCAAGCTTTGCTGTTTGCTGTAAAATCCGGGTGTGAATTTTTCCACCCTCCCTAATCTTCTCTATTTCTTCCTGTGTTTTATGCATGTCTTAAATATTCTCTTATTACTTTTTGAATTCTCTTGCGCACCTCTGCTCTGCTACCCAAACCATTAATTTCCTTGTAATTATATTTTCCCTTAAAGAAAGAAACAACCTCAGCAATGTTTTTTCTGTAATACTTTATTCTGTTTTTTAAGGAATCTTTAGTATCATCAGGGCGCTTGGAGAATTTTCCCTTGTAGTATTCTACTCTGTTTTTAGCGCGCTTCAGTACTTCTTTTTCCGGAATATGCAAATACAAAGCAATGACTGTTTCAGGAGTCCTCTTAACCTGCTGCATCCATTTAAAGACAAGTTTTGCCTCCCCAATCATTTTAGGCGTGCCGTCAAAAAGAATTCCTTTATTCTTAGGTGCTTTAAGTATCTTTTCTTTATGTATGGCTCGGACAATTGCCGTGGGTGCAAGCTTTCCCTTGTTGGTTGTTTCCTTTAACACTTTTTTTATACCCGCACTTCCTTTACCTTTTAGGATATGGCGCATTTCACGGCCCATATCTAAATCAAGGAGCTTGTATTGGGAAAGCAAATATTTTGCCTGTGTTGCTTTGCCTGCAGCAGGATCACCTAGAAGAATTATGTTTAAAGGTGCTCTCATTTTAAAGACCAAGTGCTTGATTAATGTCAGTTCTTACTTTCTCAATCGGCTGATCTCCGTTAATTTCCACGAGCTTAGTTTTTTCTTTCAAGTAATCAACAACTGGCAAAGTATCTTGTTCATACAAATCAAGCCTTTTGGCTATCGCTTCAGGGGTATCATCTTTGCGCACAGTAAGTTTGCCGCCGCATTTTTCACAAACCTGGTCTGCGCTGCCGTTGGAAATTGCCGGTGTTTTGCAGACCTCACAAACTCTTCTTAAACTTAAACGTTTGAAAGTTTCTTCTCTGGGTAAGTTTACATAGATTGAGATAATGTCAGAACGTCCGGAATCAAAGAGGAGCTTCAACAAAAAAGTTGCCTGACCAATTCTTCTGGGAACACCGTCAAAAACAATTTTCTTGGAAAGGTCAATTTGGGACAGTTTTTGAGACAAAACCTTTTCAATGTCTTCATCAGTTAACAAAAAACCATTGTCAACTAAACTTTTAACATGTCTGCCAAAGTCTGTGTCTTGACCTGAGATTTCTCTGAGCAGCCCGCCCATCTCCACAAACTCTGCATCTAACTTTTGCACAAGGAACTTTGCCTGAGTGCCTTTTCCCGAACCTTGAGGTCCTATGAATATGTATGTTGATGCCTTCATCTTCTCTTTATTATATATCTTAAAAGCCGCTCTTGCGAGCGGCTTTAACAAATTAAATAGTTTCGTAATCCCGCATAACCATCTGAGCTTCAATTGACTTGATTGTTTCAATGACAACAGAAACCACGATTAACAAGCTCGTACCGCCAAGTGTTAAGGCTTGGGTATTAGTGTATGCTTGGAAAATATACGGCAAAACTGCAATCAAAGCCAAGAAAACCGCGCCAAAAACTGTAATACGATTAAGAACTCTGTAAAGATATTCTGCTGTTTGTCTGCCCGGTCTTAAACCAGGAACAAAGCCGCCGTTCTTTTGAATGTTTTCCGAAATTTCGTCTGGATTGAAAACAATCGCTGTGTAAAGAAAAGTAAAGAGCAGAACCAAAACAAAATACAGGATTGCATAAAAAGTCTGGTTCCTAAAGATTTCAACGATATAGTTGGCGGCATTTGAAACCATGGCACTTTTGGCTGTCAAAAAGAAGTTTGCAATGAGGCTTGGCAAAAGCATCACGGAAATTGCAAAGATGATCGGAATGACACCAGCCTGGTTAACACGCAACGGTAAATGAGTGCTGACTCCGCCGTATGTTTTGTTGCCGGTCATGCGTTTGGCATAGGATACGGGAATATTGCGCTGTGCTTCAGTAACATAGACCACGGCAGCAATGACAAGCAAAGCTGCGGCAACGAAAGCAATGATCATCGGAAGTTTTGTTGGATCATACAAAGCAATCATTTGCTGCAAAGCTCTTGGCAGCCTAGCAACTATACCTGCAAAAATAATTAAAGAAATACCATTACCAATACCGTACTCTGTGATGAGTTCTCCCAGCCACATTAAAAGGATTGTGCCGACCGCCACAGCAATCAAAGTCACAAACCATTGAAAAGGACTTAAGCTGCCGATAGCTGCTCCGCCCTGTGCTGACTGGAAAAGACGGATAGTGCTGTAACCTTGCAATACTGCCAAAGGAACAGTCAAAAATCTTGTGTATTGGCTAAGCTTTGCTCTACCTGCTTCCCCACCTTCTTTCTGAAGCTCAGAAAGAGAAGGAATGATAACTGTTAGGAGCTGAATGACAATGGATGCTGTAATGTATGGTCCAACACCAAGCATGGCAATGGAAAGGTTAGACAAACCACCGCCTGAAAAAATATCCAAGAGATTGAAAAGCTGATTTTGGTTAAAAAAATTCTGCAGTGAGGTAGCGCTTAACCCTGGGATTGGGATATGTGCTAGAAAACGGGTCAAAATTAAAAGACCAACCATAATCAGGATCTTATTGCGTAGGTCTTTTGTTTTCCAAATTAAAGCTAATTTATTCATATGTTTATTCTATCACAAAAGCAAAGAAACGCTATTTAGGCGTTTACTTTACCACCGGCTTTTTCAATGACTTCTTTTGCAGAAGCTGAAACTGCGACAAATACTTCCAGTTTCTTTTTTAATTCTCCGCCAGAAACAATTTTTGCTTTCTGTCCTTTAATTCTTGTAATGCCTGCTTTAAACAAGGATTCTGTGGTTATTTTCTCTCCGTTATCAAACTTGTTTAGTCTTGATACTTTAACCGCAAAAGCTTCAGTGTGCGGGCTCTTAAAACCGCGCAACTTTGGAGCTTGTCTGATCAATGGTTGGCGTCCGCCTTCAAATCCCGGGCGAACATTACCGCTTTTTCTGGCTCTTTGTCCTTTGGCTCCTCTGCCGGAATATGTACCGTGTCCTGAACCAAGTCCACGTCCAACAACTTTTCTACGCTTGGTTGAACCTTTATATACTTTTAATTCGTGTAATTTAACCATATGATTACTTTCTGGCTTGCTTTAATTGTTCGGCTGTTTTCATTTTTTTGAATGCTTCAAAGACAGCCTTAACGTTATTTACTTTGTTAGAAGAACCGATCATTTTGCTTAAGATGTTTTTAACTCCTGCTAAATCCAAAACGCTTCTTAAAGCACCACCTGCGATGATACCGGTACCAGGACGGGCTGGCAGAAGAATTATTCTGCTGGATTTGTATTTCAACTTAATTTGATGCGGAATAGTGCCGTTTGTTAAAGGAACATTGAGCATATTTTTCTTTGCAGCATTAACTGCCTTGTTTACTGATTCGGCAACGTCAACTCCTTTTCGCAAACCCATACCGACTTTCCCTTTTTTGTCTCCAATGACTACCAAGGCTCTAAAGCGCATGCGTTTACCACCAGCAACAACACGGGTAACACGCTTGATTTCAACAACCTTTTGTTCAAAATCGCGCTTTACCGGCTCTCTGTTTGATCTTTCTCTTTTGTTATCTCTTGCCATATATTTAAAACTTTAATCCTGCTGCTCTTGCAGCATCTGCTAATGCTTTTACTCTGCCGTGATATTTAAATCCACCGCGGTCAAAAACAACTTCTGTTATATCTTTTGCCAATGCTTTCTTAGCAATTGCCGTACCGACCTCTGCTGATTGATCTGCTTTTTTACCTTTGGTTTTTAACTCCAAGGAAGAAGCGGAAACAATGGTCTTTTGACTTAAATCGTCAATGATCTGAGCATAGATATGTTGGTTTGCGCGGAAAACAACCAAGCGAGGTCTTTTGGCATCACCTGAAAGTCTTGCCCTGACGCGCTTGTGTCTTCTAACTCGTTTTGTAATTTTTAATTCTTGTCTATTCATATATTTCTAATTATTTGCCACCTACAGCCTTAACAACCTTACCGGCTTTTCTTCTGATTACTTCATCAACGTATTTTATTCCTTTGCCTTTGTAAGGCTCTGGTTTTTTCAAAGCCCTGATCTTTGCGGCAAATTCTCCGACTGCCTGTTTATCAATTCCTGTAATTGTAATGATGTTTTTTTCCATTGCAGCGGTTAATCCTTCAGGAACTTCTACAATAACCGGGTGGGAAAAACCAAGAGAAAGGTTTATGGTCTTGCCGGCAACTGAGCCCCTGAAACCAACTCCGTTAATCTCAAGCTTTTTTTCAAATCCTGAAACAACTCCCAAAACTGCGTTAGCAATCAAAGATCTAGTAAGACCCCAAAGAGATCTTTCAAATTTATTTTCTTTGTTCGGCACATCTACGGTAATTTCATTCTCTGAAACAGAAACGGAAACCTTCGGATGTATAGCAACAGTTAAATTGCCTTTAGGACCGTTTACCTTTAAGGTTGAATCCTTAATTTCTGCTTTAACGCCGTTTGGAATTGTTACTGGTTTTTTACCTATACGTGACATATGTGTTAAATCTTTCCTTTACCAAATTTGGCAAATTACTTCTCCGCCATATTTCTGTTTGCGAGCTTCCTTGTCAGTCATCAAACCTTTGGATGTTGAAAGAATAGTTACTCCCAAACCGCCGTTGGTTCTTGGAATCCTGTCCATAGGTACATAGATACGCTGACCTGGTTTGCTTACTCGTTTAATGCCTGTTACCACTGTTTCACCGTCTGAAGAATATTTAATCTTTACTGAAAGCTGTTTTAGAGAACCTTCGATTACTTCGACTCCGGCAACAAAGCCTTCGCGTGCCAAGATGTTGGCAAGGTTGTGTTTTAGTTTAGAATACGGCATTAAAACCTCTGTCTTGCGGGCAGCTGCTGCGTTGCGTATTCTAGTTAACATGTCTGAAATTGGATCTGTAAACATATATTTAAATTATTCCTTACCAAGAAGACTTAACAATACCTGGGATCTCGCCTTTAGAAGCGAGTTCGCGGAAACAAATTCTGCACATATCAAAGTCGCGCATATACCCGCGGTTTCTGCCGCATTTCCAGCAGCGTCTGACCACTCGTGATTTATACTTCGGCTTTTTTCTTGATCTTAATGCTTTTGCAATTAACGATTTCTTTGCCATATATTTAAATTATTTCTCAGCTTCCGCAAATGGGAAACCCAAGTTCTTTAAAAGTTCTCGACCTTTTTGATCATTACCAGCATCTGTTGTAATCGTAATCTGAAAACCAAAGGAATGTTCCAAACCCTCTTCTGAAATTTCCGGAAATACTGTCTGTTCTTTAATACCGATATTGTAATTGCCGCGTCCGTCAAAAGCATCAAGGTTTAAGCCTCTGAAATCTCTGACACGAGGCAGGGCAATGCTGATGAGCTTATCAATGAAATCATACATTCTTTCGCCGCGCAAGGTTACTGTTACTCCGACAACCTGGTTCTCTCTGATCTTGAATCCGGAAATTGATTTGCGGGACATTGTCTTAACCGGTTGCTGGCCTGTAATCTTTCTCAAATCTTCTATGATTGATTCCAAAAACTTTGGATCTTTCAAAGTCTTACCAACTCCGGCATTAACTACGACTTTCTTTACAGAAGGCACAGCTAAAACATTCTTCAAGCCAAGCTTGTTCTGCAATTCTTTCCTTATCTCTTTATTGTATCTATCCTTTAGTCTGTTCATATATATTCCTTAAATTGCTTTCTTGCATTTCTTACAGATTCTCTGCTTCTTGCCATTTTCCAAAATCTGATGACCAATTCTTGTTCCTTTGCCGCAGTTTGGACAAACAAGGATTAGTTTTGATGCTGACATTGGAGCAGGAAAAGAAATCTTCTGTCCGCCTTTAGCACCGCGCTTTTTTTCAAATCTTGTGCGCATATTAACTGCTTCTACGGTTACGCGCATGGTTTTGCGATCAACAGAAATGACTTTACCGGTTTTACCTTTGTCTTTTCCAGACAAAACCGCTACATTATCGCCTTTCTTTAAATTGGTGTTCTCAATTACTGTAAACATATTAAATTACCTCTGGTGCTAAGCTGATTATTTTAGAAAACCCTTTGTCTCTTAATTCTCTTGGAATTGGACCAAAGATACGGGTACCTTTTGGTTCCACTGAATCCTTGCTTACCAAAACACCGGCATTATCATCAAAACGAATGTAAGACCCGTCTTTTCTGCGTACTTCTTTTCTGGTTCGGACAATGACAGCATAGACTTTGTCGCCTTTCTTAACCTGTCCTTTTGGAGCTGCTTCTTTTACAGAACCAGCAACAATATCACCCAAGCGCGCGTAGCGGTTGGAATTTTTGCCGTTTACTGAAAATACCGCAACTATCTTTGCACCTGTGTTATCCGCAATTTTTATCCATGATCTTACTTGTAACATATTAGCTAATCTTTCTAATTACTTTAAAATGCTTGTCCTTAGACATTGGCTTGGTTTCTTCAATCTCAACCTTGTCGCCAATGTGAAATTCATTGTTCTCTGAGTGTGCCTTGAACTTGTTGGAAACTTTGTAGCTCTTCTTGTATTTAGGGTGGCGCTTCAAAGAGTCAACCCGAACAACAACGGTTTTATCCATCTTGTCTGAAGTCACTGTGCCAATTTTTGTTCTTCTTACTTTTTCCATATGTTTAAAATTACTTGGACTCTTTAGAACGCTGGGTTAATATTGTTAAAATTCTGGCAATGGTTTTCTTAATCTTGTTCAATTCACTGTGGTTTTTTAATTCACCGGAGTTGAGCTTAAAACGCATTTCCCTGCTCTGTTCTTGAAGCGCTGTCAGGTCTTTTTTTAACTCTGCGTCATTCTTTGCTTTTAATTCTTTAATATCCATATTAGTCATTCTTAGTTATGAACTTAGTCTTGATCGGCAGTTTGTATGAAGCCAAGCGCATTGCTTCTTTAGCAAGCTCCAATGGAACTCCATCCATTTCAAACAGAATCTTTCCGCGTTTAACAACAGCAACAAAGTGATCAACAGCACCTTTTCCTCCACCCATCGGGGATTCATTACCGTGCACTGTCACAGGCTTGTCTGAAAATACTCTGATCCAAACCTTACCGCCTCTTTGAATATATCGAGTCATTGCTCTTCTGGCAGCTTCAATCTGTCTTGCTGTAATCCAAGAGTTCTCATATGCCTTTAAAGCATAGGCACCAAAAGCAATTTCGTTTCCTGCCATTGCTTTGCCTTTGGTATGACCGCGGTGATGTTTGCGGTGTTTAAGTTTTTTGGGAATCATCATAATCGTTGTATATTACTTAACTTCTTTCTTTGCCCTAAATGCTGGTCTTGGAGCATGTGTTTCAGTAGCAGTGGCTTTTTCAAAAACTTCACCTTTGTTGATCCAAACCTTAACACCTAATGTGCCATAGGTTGTAAATGCTGTGGCTCTGGCAAAATCAATGTTAGCACGAAGCGTGTGCAGAGGAAGCTTGCCTTGAGAAAGCCATTCTGTTCTGGCAATTTCAGCACCACCCAAGCGTCCGCCAACTGCAATTTTTACACCCTTTGCTCCGGCATTCATGATTTGTTCAATAGCCTGCTTCATTAATCTTCTGTAAGAAACACGTTTTTCCAAGGAATCGGCAATGTTTTGAGCAATAGCTGCGGCCTGCAAATTAATATCTCTGACTTCTTCAATATTTACCTTGACGTCTTTTTTCAAACCAATCTTAGCTTTCAATTTCTTCTTTAAGTCTTCAATGCCATTGCCACCCTTGCCAATGATCATGCCTGGTTTTGTTGATTTGATGATTACTGTTACTCCGCCGTCATTTAATCTTTCAATATCAATTCTAACCAAACCTGCTTTTTTCAAAAGAGTATTTAAGAATTCACGAATGCGCACATCTTCGCGCAAGGTCTGCGCAAAATGAGTCTTGGAAAACCATCTGGATTTCCAGGTCTCGGTAATGTTCATTCTTAAGCTTGTCGGGGAAATTTTATGTCCCATATATTTCTAATTAAACTCCACTCTTTCTATTAAATAGTCGGCGCTTTTGGGTAACAGTGTTTTTCTTAATATCCTGCTCCCCTTTGTCAATTTGACTGCGCGTACCTGGTTTGTTAACCTCTTCTGCTAATTCTTCTTTGGAAGTTTTTTCTTCTGTTGTTTTTTCTGCTTTTGCCTTTTTCTCTAAGCCTAATCCTGCGACTGAATGTTTTGCTTTGCCTGCTCTTTCTTCTAAGAGGACATTGATATGGCTGAAAGGTTTTCTAAGTTCAGAAGCTCTGCCTTGTGCTCTAGGCATATAGCGTTTTAGCTTTGGCCCGCCGTCTACTGTAATGCTTGAAATATACAAATGTTCTTTCTTTAACTTAAAGTTGTTTGCACCGTTAGCAATGGCAGATTTAATGACATCAGCTATAACGGAAGAGGCTTTTTTGTTGATGAAACGAAGCTGCACTAAAGCATCTAAGGCATACATGCCTTTAACAAGGTTAGTAACCAAGCGTGCTTTACGTGGGCTCATTCTAACAAAACGAGCATGTGCCTCAGCTGTTTTGGGAGTATTCTTTTGTTCTGTAATCTTCTTTGCCATATATATTTAAATATCGGGGTTATTTTTTCTCCGGCTCTTTTACTGCCTGCATCTTTGCTTTTTCAGCAGCAGCTGCTGCAGCTTCCTGTTCTTTGGCCATCTTTCCGCCGTGTCTGAAGAACTTACGAGTTGGTGCGAATTCACCAAGCTTGTGTCCAACCATGTTTTCCGTAACAAATACCGGTAAGTGAGTCTTACCATTATGCACTTCAAAGGTAAAGCCAACCATTTCCGGGAAAATAGTGGACTCGCGAGACCAGGTCTTAAACTTTGAGCCAGACTTTGCGCCTGAGAGACGCTTTAAGATTCTCTGATCAATGTATGCGCCTTTTTTTAGTGATCGTGACATATTATTGGTATCTTCTCTTAACTATAAATTTGGAGCTTGGTTTTTTCTTGTCTCTGGTTCTGACACCCAAAGCATGTTTGCCCCATGGAGTCTTTGGATGCTTCATACCGATCGGGTTATGACCTTCTCCACCACCATGTGGGTGATCTACAGGGTTCATTGCTTTCCCTCTGACAACCGGTCTTCTACCCATTAAACGAACTCGGCCTGCTTTTCCGATTCTAACATTCATCCAGTCAGTATTTGAAACCTGACCTACTGTGGCCATGCTGTTTTCTGAAACTTTTCTAATTTCTCCGCTTGGCATTTTAAGCAAAGCGTAACCATCTTCAACTGTTTGTAAAATTGCATAACTTCCTGCACTTCTGGCAACTGCTCCCTTTTTACCCGGGATCAGTTCAACATCATGTACAAATGAACCTGCAGGAATATTTTTGATGAGCATTCTGTTGCCAATCTGAGGCTCTGCTTTTGCTGAGGTGACCACTGTTTGACCCACTTTTAAACCATGCGGGGTGATGATAAATCTTTTTTCTCCGTCTTTCTATGAACGCAGTGAAAGGAAAGATGATCTGCCTGGTGCGTATTCAACGCTTAAAACCTTTGCGGGAATATCCATCTTGTCTGTTCTGGAGTAGTCAACAATACGAACAAGCTTTTTGTAACCGCCGCCTCTGTGTCTTACTGTGATCTTTCCTGAAAAGTTTCTGCCACCGCTTTTGGATTTAGAAACTATCAGATTCTTAGGGGTTTTTGCGCGCTTGTTCAAAACAGAATAATCAGTGACTGAATGTATTCTGCGTCCGTTGCTTGTTGGTTTGTAGAGTTTAACTGCCATATTCTTTAAATTAACTAAGCTTAATTAGCTTGAGCAATTGTTTCTCCAGGTTTTAATGTTACAATTGCCTTTTTCCAGTCTGATGTGCGACCAGAAATTCTGCCGTAGTTTTTGCTCTTGCCGTGAACATTAACGATATTTACGCGCAATACTTTTACATCATATACTTTCTCAACCGCGTTTCTTACTGAAATCTTGTTTGCCTTTTTACTTACTTTAAAAGCATACTGACCTTTGGCCATTCCGCGATAGCTCTTTTCAGTAACTAAAGGCTTAACCAAAACTCTGTAAGCATCACCGGTGTTTTCCTTAGACTTAACTGTTTTGCTTGCAGGCACTTTCAAGGAAGCCTCTTCTTTCGTTACTTCTTTTTCTTTTTTATCTTTTCCAAATATTGCCATGGCTTTAAATTACTTTAAGTAAGTTTTTTCAATGATCGCGAGGGAAGATTGAGGAACTAAAACTGCATCAGAGTTTAGGATATCAACAACATTTAAGCTGTTTGCAAAGATAACCTTGATGTTCTTAAGATTTCTTGCGGATTTAACTATTGCTTCATTGTTTTTAGGAATGACTAAAAGAAACTTCTTTGCAGACTTTGCAATTTTCTTTGAAATTTCACTCAACCAAGTATTCATCTCTTTGGTCTTTGGATTCTTCATTTCCAATTCAGAAAAGACCAAAAAATTCTTTTCAGCTGCTTTGTCAGAAAGAGTCATATACAATGCTTTTCTCCACTGCTTCTGGTTCATTTTCATTTCATGGTTGCGGTTTGCTCGTGGTCCGAATGTAATACCACCGTGTCTCCAAATCGGGGATCTGATAGATCCGGCTCTGGCATTACCAGTTCCTTTTTGCTTCCAAGGCTTCTTGCCACCACCGCGGACTTCTCCGCGAGTCTTTGTATTTGCAGAACCCTGACGGGCATTGGCAAGCTGAATTCTTACTGCGAGCTGAATTAATTCAACAACCGGAGTAACTTCAAAAATCTTTGGATTTAATTCCAATTCTCCTGCTTGCTCTAGTTTCTGGCTGTATACTGTAGTCTTCATATGCTATTTCTTCTTTTCTTTCTTTTCAGTTCTCTTAACTTCCAAATCCTTAACTTTGCCTGTTGAGATAATCTCAACAAGAGCGTTTCTGTGTCCAGGAACAGCTCCTTTTACGGCAATTAAGTGTCTTTTTGGATCAATATCAATGATTTGCAAATTCTTTACAGTAACTCCTACACCACCCATTCTTCCTGCCATTCGTAAACCTTTGCGAACGTGTTGTGGGAAACGTTGACCAATGGAACCGACAGCGCGTGGTTTATCGTGTCCGTGAGATGCTGGCATACCGCCAAAACCGTGTCTTTTGATGGCACCTGCAAAACCACG
>JAKCAE010000014.1 GCA_021842385.1 bacterium | reverse complement strand
CAAAATAATCACAGAGGCTATAAAAGAAAAATATCCCGAGCATGTAATTCTTTCAGAAGAAGGTGAGCACCAACTAGGTGAGGAATATACCTAGATCATTGATCCCATTGATGGAACTTTTAACTACTCCAAAGGCTCCCCATTATTCTGCGTCATCATAGGGCTGGCTTACAAAAAAGAAATGCTTATGGGTGCTGTTTATGCTCCAGCACTAAAAGAACTTTACTTTGCTGAAAAAGGTAAAGGCGCTTTTTTAAATGACCAACAGATTCATTGTGGTGATGTAAAAGACATAACTTTAGCCTATGGAAATGGTCTGTCCTTGATTGGTCCAACGCGCCTGCCGTTATTAGAAAAATTTATACAGGAAGCAAAGCAGCATAACTTTTGGTTTGGCAGTATAGGGGTTTTGGGACTTTCTCTTGCTTGGGTAGCTGACGGCAAAAGGGATTGGGTAATTTCTTCTGGAGGTTCAGTTTGGGATTATGCCGCTTCTTCTTTAATTCTTAGAGAAGCAGGAGCTAAGATAACTGAGATAAACGGAGATCCCTGGGTTTTAACGGAGAACATAAATAGCATCGTTGCTGCAGGCACAACCGAGCTGCATCAATATCTTTTAAAGATGCTAAAATAGCGGGGTTTAGGTATAATCAGAGTATGCCTAAGGCTCAAGAAAAGAACTTCAAACGCTACATGTTGGTTGATGGAAACGCTTTAATCCATCGCGCTTTTCATGCCATCCCGAATCTTTCCACTAAAGCAGGCGAGCCAACCAATGCTGTCTATGGTTTTTGCGCAATCCTGCTTAAAGCTATAAAAGACATTAAGCCAACGCATATTGCCTTAACTTTTGATTTAGCAGGACCAACATTTAGACATGACCAATACAAAGAATACAAAGCAACTAGAGTAAAAGCAGCGGATGAACTTTACGCCCAAATTCCAAGATGCAAAGAAGTTGTAGCAGACTTGGGAATTCCAATTTATGAACAACCCGGTTTCGAAGCAGATGATATGCTTGGAACACTTGCAGAACACATTAAACATTCTAACAATGACCACAAACATTTTGAAGCCATAATTGTTACGGGGGATTTAGACACCCTGCAACTTGTTGATGCACACACCAAAGTTTATACACTTCGTAAAGGATTAACAGACACAACAATTTATGACCCGGCAGCAGTTTTTGAACGCTACGGAATTAAACCAGAGCAAATGGTTGATTTCAAAGCCATCAAAGGAGATCCTTCTGACAATATCCCAGGGGTTTCCGGTATTGGTGAAAAAGGAGCCCTAGATTTAATTAAAGAATATGGCAGTTTAGAAAACATATACAAAAATATTGATAAGCTGAAAGAAAAAACAAAGAAGCTTTTCATAGAACAACAAGAGCAAATCAAAATGTCTTATGACCTTTCTAAGATCATCAGAGACGTTAAGATTGATTTTAATATTCCAGCATACGAGTTTTCTAAAATTAACTACGAAAAAATAGTTGAGCTTTTCCAGAAGCTTGAATTTAAATCACTAATTCCAAAACTTCCTCAAGTTTCCGGAAACAAAGTAGAAGAAAACGTAGAGATAAAGGAAAGAACAAACCCTCACTACAAACTAGTTGATACAGAAGCAGAACTGGAAAAACTAACAAGCCTGCTTTCTCAACAAGAAGAGTTTGTTTTTGATACTGAAACAGAAGGTTTGGGAGCCTTGGATTTTGATCTAGTGGGGATTTCTTTTTCTTTTAAAGAAGGCCATGCTTACTATCTTCCCGCTGATTTTTTAAGAACATCAAAAAATAAAGGGCTGCATAAAATATTTTCTGATCCGAAAATTAAAAAGATCGGACATAATATTAAATATGACTTTTTGGCATTAAAAAAGTTCGGTATTGAAGTAAAGAATCTTTACTTTGATACCATGATTGCTTCATACCTTCTTTCACCCGGTTCTCGTTCACATGACTTAGATAGTCTTGCTTTCAATGAATTCGGCTATCAGATGCAGCCAATCGAAGAGCTCATTGGTAAAGGCAAGAATGAGATAAGCATGAAAGATGTTCCTAAAGAAAAAGTCTGTTTTTATGCTTCAGAAGACGCTGATTATACCTTTCGTTTAAAACATAAACTTCTGCCAGACTTAAAAAAAGAAGGATTAGACAAGGTTTTTTTTGAAATTGATATGCCGCTAACTAAAGTGCTTGCTGGAATGGAAGAGAACGGCATAATCTTGGACATCCCGCTTTTCAAGAAATTAGAAAAAGAAGTTCAGCACGATCTTTCAAAGTTGGAAAAGGATATTTACAAAGAAGCAGGCGAAGAGTTTAATATTAACTCACCAGCTCAGCTTAAAGCCATTCTTTTTCAGAAATTAAACATTCCTTTGGGTTCTGAAGGTACATTTATAAAGAAAACAAAAACCGGATATTCCACAGCAGCATCAGAGCTTGAAAAAATGAAGGGTTTACACCCAATTATTGATAAGATCCTAGAATACAGAGAATTAAGCAAACTTCAGTCTACATATGTTAAAGCGCTTCCAGAATTAGTAAGTAAAAGAGATCATCGTTTACACACAAGTTACAACCAAACAATTACAGCAACCGGCAGAGTTTCCTCATCAAACCCGAATCTTCAAAATATTCCCGCAGGCAGCTCTGGTTATGCAGCAGAAATACGCAAAGGTTTCCTGGCTTCTAAGGGGTTTAAACTTCTTTCTATCGACTATTCCCAAATTGAATTAAGAGTAGTAGCGCATCTTTCTGAAGACAAAACAATGCTTGCGATTTTCAAAAAAGGTGAAGACATCCATACTGCAACAGCCATGCAACTTTATGGTATTGATGATCCAAGCAAAGTCACTAAGGAAATGCGCAGAGACGCCAAAACTATTAATTTTGGTGTGCTATATGGTCTGTCCTCTTTTGGTCTTTCTGAAAGAGTTGATATGACCAGAGCAGAAGCCACAGATTTCATAAAAAGATACTTTAAAGTTTTTTCTTCAGTAGAAAAGTACCTTAAAAAAGTTGTTGCTGAAACAAAAGAAAACGGCTATACGCACAATGAATTAGGAAGAAAAAGATATTTTCCTGAAATCAATTCCTCACAGTTTCAAGTAAGAGCTGCAGCAGAGCGTGCTGCCATTAACATGCCTATGCAATCTTTGGCTGCTGACATCTTCAAAATTTCCATGAACAAGATAGAGGAAGAAATCGGTATCCAATCTGATGATATCCGACTGCTATTACAGGTACACGATGAGTTAGTCTTTGAGGTCAAAGAATCAGAGGTTTTAAAATATGCACGGAAAATAAAGGAAATCATGGAGCATGCCTATAAGTTGAAAGTTCCTTTGGTTGCTGATGTTAAGGTCGGGGATAATTGGGGAGAAATGAAAGAGTTGGAGATATAAAAATACCGCTTTGTAAGCGGTATTTTAGTTTGTTATTTCTTTAAAGCTTTAGCCATCCTAG
>JAKCAE010000033.1 GCA_021842385.1 bacterium | reverse complement strand
AAATATTGGCAAGTCCAGGAGGCTTTGGAAGATTACATTTCTAAAATAGCGGAATTAGAAAAGCAAAAGAAGGATTTGGAAGCAGAAATTTCTAAGCATCGTTTGAATCTAGACAAGAGCGAAGGAGATAACAAAGCCGAGGTTTTGGCGTATCAGCAAATACAGGCTGAGATGAAGAAACTCATAGACAAGAAAAACAAGCTCATGGAAGATATTTCCATGATCAGGGGGAAACTGAGCGCTGAAAAATCAACCGGAGATTCTTTAGATAGCAAAGCGTTAGGTTTGGAAAAGCACAATTTAGAAAATCAAAAAAATCATTTAAATGCGGACATTGAAAGAGCAACTTCAGAGAATAAAGAAATATCCTCACACTTAGAAAAACAGCAACAGATTTTTAATGAAATATCAAAGAAACTTGCAGATATACAGCATAGTATGGATAATCCGGAAAATCTTAATTTCCATGAGCTTTCAGCGGACGTAGAAATGCTTGACCGTAAGTTTGATGAATTCTATCAAAACCTAGAGCGTGCCTCTGATGTTTCTTTGATCATTTCATTTGCTCAGGAATTTAAAGGATATTTGGCAAAATTTAAGCAGAAAGCAACACATTTTGCCCAGAATCCTTTTGTTAACTTTGAGAAGCAGAGAAAAATACTTTCCGAAATTCTTGCCCAGAAAGACAGAATCTCCCAGGAATTAAACAACCTTGAGTTAAAAAGATCAAAGGTCAGCATTTCTTTGGAGTACGCAGAAACTGAGCTTTCTAAAGTTGAACAAAAGCTTTTGCATCTTAACTTAGAACTACAGAAAGCCGGAGGGAGTACAGATAAGTACTTTGAACAGTTAATAGCTCAGGAAAAAACTTTAAATACGGAACTTTTAAACTTAGGAAAAGAAATTTCTCTTTTGGAACAAAAGATAACAAGCTATCATCAAAAAGAGCAAAACAAAAAATCAGAGATTTTAGACGAGGAGCGCGCTTTAAGAAGCAAGCAAGATTTGCTTTCTAAATTAAGAGACCAACTCTCTTCTTTGCAGATTGAAAAAGCAAAGCTAGATACGCAAAAAGAAAATATTACCTCAGAAGCAAAATATGCTTTAAACCCCGAAGGCTTTGCAGAGATCCAAAAACAAAAAATATCAACCAACACCAGTGGCCTGGAGGAAAAGATTCATAAACTGCAGAACCAGTTAAGCATGATCGGTGGAATTGATGAGTTAACCTTGCGAGAATATGAAGAAACCGAGCAGCGCTATACTTTCTTAAGCGGACAAGTCCAAGATCTAGAAAAAGGCATCGCGGATTTAAGGTCTGTAATTGAAGAGCTGGATGAATATATCAAAAAACAGTTTCAAGAGTCATTTAACAGAATAAACGAAAAGTTTGAAAGCTATTTCCGCATTCTCTTTAATGGTGGTCGTGCTTACTTAAGCGTCATCCGTGCTAAAGAAGAAAAAGCAAACCAGGAAGCTGAAGAACAGGCAGTGGAAGAGAACGCAGAAACAGATAATATTGTTAAATTAAGACCTGAAGAAAAACTTCTTGCTAAATACGAAAAAGGATCAGATGATATCGTTGGTATTGATATTAAAGCGACTCCGCCGGGAAAAAAGTTAGCAAGCATTTCGGCTCTTTCCGGAGGAGAACGTTCTTTAACATCAATTGCCTTGCTTTGCGCCCTGCTTTCTTGCTTTCCATCTCCTTTTGTTATGTTAGACGAAGTTGATGCTGCTTTAGATGAGGCAAACACAATTCGCTTTGCACAAATTTTGGGCACACTTGCACACAGCACCCAGTTTGTTACAGTAACGCATAACAGAGAGACAATGAAACAAGGACACACGCTCTACGGTGTAACCATGGGTGATGACAGTGTTTCAAAAGTGCTTTCAATTAAAATTGAACAGGCAACCGCCTTTGCTAAATAATTTACAATGGGACATTTAATTCAAAGTATTACAGGGTTTGTCACAGATATAATCTCTGCCGGTGGTTACACTGGAATTGGTTTTTTAATGGCTTTGGAATCATCAGCAATACCGATTCCTTCTGAAATAATTATGCCGTTTGCGGGATTCTTGGTTTCAGCGGGAACTTTTTCTCTTTTAGGAATTTCTTTTGCCGGAGCAATTGGTTCAACAATTGGTTCTGCTCTTTTGTATGCCATCGGTTATTATGGGGGTAGACCAGTCATTGAGAAGTATGGCAGATATTTTTTAGTGAACCCAAGAGATTTAGATGCAGCAGAGAGATTTTTTCAAAAATATGGACAACTAGCCAATCTCATTGGCAGGGTCCTGCCAATAGTCCGAACCTTCATTTCTTTCCCAGCTGGTATTGCCAGGGTCAAGATTGTACCATTTCTAACTCTTTCCTTCTTAGGTTCATTTATTTGGTCAATATTTTTAGGATATGTAGGCTTAAAGTTAGGTCAGAACTGGCAGATCATTCATACTTATTTTAAAGGCTTTGATTATGTAATAGTTGGAATTTTTATCCTTGCGCTTGGATACTACATACAAAGGCATATTAAGTCTAAAGGTTAAGAGTTGACTTTCCTAACCTTTTTTGTTAGCATTATCAAGCAATTAATGCTAGAAATATTTTTCTAAATTATGTTAACCATTCGTTTACAAAGAGCAGGTAAAAGAAACCACTCTCATTTCAGCGTTGTTTTGGCAGAAAAAGCTTTTTCTGTTTCAAAAAAAATCGCAGAGGTTCTCGGTTCATACAATCCACATAGCAAAGAGTTGGTTTTGAAAAATCAGGATCGCTTGAACAGTCTCATTGCCCAAAGAATTGAAATGTCTCCAACTGTACACAATCTACTTGTTACAAAAGGAATCTTGAAGGCAGAAAAGGTAAAAGCGTTTAATGTTCCGAAAAAGAAAGAAGAAGCTCCCAAAGTAGAAAACGTTGAAGTAAAAGCAGAGGACGCGGTTTCTACAGAGCAAGTTACAGAAGAAGTTAAACCAACAGAAGAGGCTCAAGTTACTGAAGAAGCCAAAGCTTAAAACCGGCAAACGCCGGTTTTTTGACGCCAGAAAACATTTCCAGTAATATATGCATATACGGCTTAAGACAGGTCGAAATGCCGAAAAGTAAAGCTAAAAAAGCAGAAATCAGTAAAGAATATGTCAGTAGAACAGGATCAACAGTTTGTCGAGTTTATAGTGAAAGCTCTTGTTGACCACCCTGAAGATGTTAAGACTGAACGCTCTGTTGATGAGATGGGAGTATTAATTACTTTGCATCTAAATCAACAGGACATGGGTCAGGTTATCGGACGTCAGGGACAGACTGCAAAAGCAATAAGAACATTGCTACGCGTAGTCGGTGCCAAGAGAAAAGCTCGCGTAAACTTGAAAATCAATGAACCAGAAGGTTCAATGAGACAAGCACATGCCGCTGAGCCAACCACACATGGTTTGGATGACTCAATGGATGAGTTTAAACTCTAATATTTAGTTAGGCGAATCAAAACCAGCTGCT
>JAKCAE010000036.1 GCA_021842385.1 bacterium | reverse complement strand
CAAGTTTAAACATCAAATACGCGGTTGCAATTCCAACTAAAAAGTTAATTATTCTTCCAATTTGCTTGTAAATATCCTTTGGTGCGCACATCCCTGCTAAATCACGCTGTGCTTGTTCATCTTTGTACCACTGGTCTTGCTTGTCTTTGTACTCAGTTCCATTCTTAGGATGTTGTATAAGCCAATCCTGGTATGTCTGAATTTGCTCTGGAGTAGAATTACCACAAACCGTTAAACCTGAGCCTTTGGTATTTGCTGGGTCTGCTGCAAAGACCGAAGTAACAGTAAACAGATTAAGACCCAATAATATAGCTAAAAACTTGATTTTTGTTTTTGAGTTCATGTGCGATCTCTTTCCTTTATTATATCACAAAAATCCCCTAAAAAAGCTATTGCCCCAATCCTGAAATCTTCTGGGCAGCGGTGGCTATCGCGTTTTCTATGCTTCTACCCCTTAAAATAACGTCATCGATCATATTTAGAAAAATATTGTCAGCTTTTGCTTGGTCTTTTTTGTAAAATGACTTAGCGGTTAGATTTGCAGAAGCAAACACCCCTATCTCCGGATCACCTATTTGCTCGTTGATAATATCTTTTCTTGGAGAAGGCAGTTTGTGCACTTCATAATATTTCTTTAAAACATCCTTGCTAGTCATTGTTTTTATAAAGTTCCAGGCTGTATTTGGATTCTTTGTTTGTTTGGAAACCGCAAATCCCCAATAGTTTGCAAAGTTAACAAGAGTTTGGATGTTGTCAGGCTGCGGTACTGGAGCAATATCATAATTTAAATTAGGTGCTTTTTGGGCAATCAGGTCTTTCGCATAGTAATATCCATACATGTATCCAAGCTCACCATTTGCAAAAGCGTCAATGGAATAATTGGAACGGCTGTTCCAGGTGTAGTTATCTGCTGTAGGATTAGAAAAGCTGGTATAAAAGTTCAAAGCATCTGATGCTGGGAAAAAATTACTACCGTCTTTTTGAGTTATTGCTTGATCAAATGTTGGCTGAGAAAAATCGCTACTGTATGGTTGGACTCTGTCTTGAAGCATTAAAAGATACAAAATATCAACAGCGCGATTAATATTCCCGTTTGTTCCCAAAGCAACCCCTGATCTATTAAAGAAAGAACCCGCTCCTCTATTAGTGATGCTCTCACTCTGACTTTTTAATTCTTTCCAGGTTCTTGCAGGAATAGCTATACTTGCGCTGCCTAAAATATCTTTGTTGTAATACAAAGCCAAGCTATCCATGGAAATTGGAGCTGCCCATATTTTATTCTCTAAAACGAAATCTGAATAAACAGTATCAACAAAAGCATTTTTGTAATCTCTCAAAGAAATTAAATTCTCTGGAGCAGGCAAAAGCTTGTTCTGATATTTTGGCAACCAATCATTATGTATGACAAAAATGTCCGGTCCTTCTCCTACAGCCAAAGCATTAATCAACTCATTCTCGTATGTATCAACATTGTGCTGGGAGTACTCTATCTGAACGTTTGGATTTTTTTTGTTAAATTCTTCTACAAAAGGACGCATTCCTTCGCTAGTTTCAAATGTTCCCCAAATATTTAAAGTCAATGGTTGATTGGTATTCCCGCCGCTTGAAGAACCTCCTCTTAAAAAGAAAAACCAAACCAAGAAAACAATAATTAGTATTGCTCCTAAAGCGCCTGCTGCCCAATATATCTTTGTTTTGTCCATTTTGTTTCTAAAGGTTACTTACATACCAATTCTAGCATATTCTGGTATTTTCCTCTAAAGAAAAACAGCAAAAACAGCGACTTTGATCCAGGAACACTAAACGGAGATTGCCTAGATATGCTCTGTTCCGTTCTTTGTTCCTTTACGGAAGCGTCTGCAGATAAAGAGGGTACTCAAAACCTAAAGATCTTTACTTTTACTTCATGAAAAAAGAGTAGATGCTTTTGCTGTCATATACATATACTCCGGAAAAATTAACGAATCCTTAACTGTTTATTAACTCCTCTTTTGAAAAAAACAAGAAGATTATTCCTAAAATTATAAAAAAATCTGCCAAATTAAAAACTCCGGTGTAGATATGTATGAAATCAATAACAAAACCGTTTAAGAAACGTTCTGATATATTTGAAAGAGCTCCGGAAAGAACCAAGGTGAGACCAAGTTTGTCCCAAATGTTTTGATTCTGTTTTTTAATAAACCAATTCAGCAATGATACTAAAAGCAATATATATATTAAATACATCAAAACATGCGGGGCTTTGATACTAAACGCAAAATTTTGATTTCTAAAAACTAAAGCACCCTGTTCTTTCAAAACAAAGTGCTTAGTATATTGATCTATGAAAAGGAGTAAAAAAAACATAAAGGAATATATTATATTTTCCTTTATGTTTTTCATCAGCTATTCAACTAAAGAATCTGCCCAAGGCAAAGCCTCTAACCTCGATTCTGGGATTTGTTCACCGCTTGCTGTCATTCCGTAAGTACCGTCCTCTACGCGCTTTAAAGCAGCCTCAATCTTTTCAAGATCTGCTTTTAAGGTTGCTGCTATATCTTGACTGACTTCGTCGGCAACTACTTCCTGAGCATTTTCATCAACCTCATCACCCATTTCAGTGTGTGCTGAAAGTTCATTTAATTCATCCGAAAGACGTTCTTTTTCCTCCAACAATCTTTCTTTCATTTTTTCTACAAATTCTTGAGAGTGCATTTTTTTCTTTACGTTTTAATTACATACTTATTATATATCAAAAAAAGAGCCTGACAAGCTCTAAACAAAAAACTTTCAAAGACATGCAAAAAGGCCCTGCGGCCAGCTCATAAAATAAATTTTAAGCCCCGAGGGCCTTTATAGTCGATTTCGGCGACTTCTCCCCGCATTAGATGCAGGGCTTAAACCTTTTAAGCCCTAAACCTAATGCAGGAGGAAATACATGCATAGAAACCAACTGTAACGCCTGTAACTAAGTCGAGTTACAAACTATAGACCTTGTACTTCTCTTGTGGTCCGTAGACCTAACGAAACTTTTTGTTTGTATATGTTTTGTATTTTTGTCCTTTTAAGGTAAGGAAAACCTCTTCATTTTGTTTTTGTTTTTCAATCAGCCTACGACTTAAATAGGCTATGACGAGAAGTGACAAGAGAATTGGCCCCAAAACGCTTGGGAACAAGTCTCTGTCTGTAGTTTGTGTTTGTTAAAGTGCTGTGGAAAACGTTACACATTTATATTATCACAGAAATTGGCTCAATGTCAATTATCTAAGACTTTTTGGCTAACCAAAGCCCAAAAACGGAAATTAGCTCGTAAAAAGCCATGCAAATATCCTGTGTATATCCTGTGTTATACACATCTATTCATACTTAATGTCTACAAAAGGCAGGGATTTTAAATATTCAATGAAGTATTTACCATAATCTTTATGTATTTTTTGATCTAATATATAGATTCTTTCAAGGTCAGTGCTAAAAAAGAAACGAATGATGCTATGAAAATTATGTAATGCTCTTGGGATGTTAAAATCTATGAACTGATTAGGATATTTTTCTGCTTGAGCTGCAAAAAGTGGGTGATTAAACTGTTCAAAAGGCAATCGTGTCATTACTATGTCGCGTACCTTAATTCTTTTTGCGCTTT
>JAKCAE010000026.1 GCA_021842385.1 bacterium | reverse complement strand
TGCTTTAACAACAGTATTTAATGCTTCAATCATTCGAGCGCCGCCAATCTCTCCATTACTTACACCCGCTATTAAAACAGCTTTCTTTTTGTATTCAGGATCTGCCATGTCTAAAACTCGCTTTAAGGTTCCAGGAAAACTGTGATTGTATTCAGGACTTACAATGAGCATACCATCCATGCGTTTAACCATATCCATATACTCTGGATTAAGCCTTGCCAGGTTTCTACCGTCATCATTTTCCGGGAGGTTTAAATTTCTTGGATCAACCAAAACAGTTTCAATGTTTTTTCTTTGCTTTAACTGCTGAAATATTAGGTTCGCCACTTTTTCGCTAAACCGCCCTTGTCTGGAGGTTCCTAACAAGATGGGAATGAATAGTTTTTGCATGTTTTTTAATTACCTTTTAAAAAATACAAAACTGTTAGTAACAAAATTATTAAAGCGATTAAAACACCTAGAACCAACTTTGGTCTTAAGTTCGGATATTTTCTAACAAGCCAGGAATTAAAGCGCAACGACTCTAAGAAAAGCAAAAAGACCAAGGCTAGAGTAAACAAAATTGTTGCCGGATCGAAAAACCTAACAAAATCAGAACCAATCAAGTATACATGAAAAATCAACAGAAAACCTGCGAGATATATGAAACGGTGCAAAACTTTCCAATACTTACCCATTTTTTTAACAGCATAATTAAAAGATGTTGCTGCTAAAGCTGCAAGAATTAACAGAGCAATAAATCCAAAAACAAAGGCCAAAAGGTATGGTCCGTTTAAGTATTTCAGGTTGTTAAAACCTCCGAAAACTTTAAAAAATTCTAAAAACGCATGCATTAGACCAAAGATGAAAGCACTAACACCCAAAGCCCTTCTTGCTTTAACAACAACCGGTTTGAAAGGAAGCTTTGGAAAAACAAAATATATCGGGGTGATAGCTAAAGACAAATATATCAAAGCAATGGCCAAGAGTGCATAACTTTGTCCTAGTTCTGCATAGAAAACAGAAAGATGCGAATATTGCCCAACACCAAGGAAATACAGCAACAATGCTAAAAGAATTGCTGCTGTTAAAATCATATATCTAATGTATTTTAGAAAAAAAAGCATAATTTAATTCAAAGCATCTATGCTTGCCTGGTATTTATTCGCAGTTGCCACAACATTATCCCCATAGAAACGATATCGTTTGTTAGTAGAACCTGAAAAATATATCATGGCAGCAGCCCACTCCTTGTTAATATCAGCCGCACCTGCTGCTTTTAATTTAATAGCTGCGGCAAGAAAAGCGTCTTTAATATCCCAAGGGTTTGCGGATTTTCCTGTTATGGCAGTAACTTTGTCTTTGTAACCCATCCAAGTAGAAGGAATGAACTGGGCAGGACCCATAGCCCCACCCCAACCAATTCTCGTACCGTTTTTCCCTCGCATTGGACAAGAAACAGGGGTTGTGTTTGGATCAAGTCCAAGATCTGAAGTGATTTCTAAAAACTTTGGTATATCTCTTGTTGGATGCATTATTTCCGTATAGCTTTTTTCAGGAGGATCTCCTGCTCGGTTGCAAGTACCAACGTTTTTCCCTAAGTTGGATTCCTGGGTTAAAATGGCTAAAAGAAAAGCAGCTCTAACACCTGTGTATCCTGAAGCAGTCTTAGCCATCTCTACAGCCTCACCAAAAGTAATTTCCCTGCTAACTCCTAAAAGATCATAGATCTGGTTCCTGATTTGGGTAGCCTTCAGTTTATTAGCTGCAACCAATGCTGCGTACTGACTTTCCTTACCCTGGGTTTCTGAAAGCAAACTGTTTTGTTCTGAAAGTTTGCCTCCCAAATCCTGTTGCTGCAAGGCTTTAATCGCTAAAAGATCTCTGGCATCCTGTTGTTTGTCTTCAAGCTGAACTGTTTGTTCTTCTAAATCTGTTTTGTATGATTTAATCTGATCTAAAGCATTGGCCAGGCTTCTGGAAAGTTGCTGGTTGTTATCAACTTCCTTAAAGAACCCGGAAAGCCCCCCTTCATTAGCAAGAGCTGAAACTATTGATTTATTATCCTGCTCATAGATTGAGATTATTGTCCCGCTGATCTGTATTTTTATGGTTTCTATCTTTTTCTCAAGGTCTGAAATTGATGCTTGAGTCGTGTCAATCTGGTCTTCCAAATCACCAATCATTAAATTAGTGCTTCTGATCTGCAAAGCAAGTTTTGATTGTTCGGTTTTTAACTCTTTTACTTTTGCAGCAAGAGTATTTTTCTCATTTCTGGTTGTAGAAAGCTGTGCTTCATAATCGGCAATCTGTTTTTCTAAAGCCTGCAATTCTTTTTCTAACTGTGCTTTGTCAATCGAGTTTGCTTGCATCTGAATTGTTTCTGCCAAAGTCTGAGTTGGGATTGAAAAGAGATTGGCAAGTGCGATAATCAACGCAAATGCCAATATTTTTTGACTACTTTTGATTTTACTTACCATACGTATATTATATCATAATTAAGTGCTATGATTATGCCATGAAAAAAACCTTAACAATCCTTCTAATTTTAAGTGTTTCTATTGTTTTAATATTTGCCCTAAAACCAAAAAAGCTTGAAAAAGAAATACTAATTCCACGAACTGAAACAAAAGAAACAAAGCAACCTCTGGCTATTCCTGAAAGGTACTTGATAGATGTTCCGTTTACTTCGCAGTCGCCATTTGCAACCTGGGACGAGGACGAAAATAGCGGCTGCGAAGAAGCAAGCCTGGTCATGGCCTGGCATTGGCTAGAAGATGACATTTCGGGAAAAATCAATCCAACCCAAGCAGAAGAAGAGATCAGAAAACTAATCGCTTTTGAAAACGAAAAATATGGCAACTCTTTTGATACTTCAACGAAAGATACGGCTCGAACATTTTATGATTACTACAAAAACAAAAATGTGCTAGTAAAATATGATTTTACGATCGATGGAATTATTGAAGAAATCGCCAGGGGAAATATCATCATTGTTCCGGCAAATGGGAAAGAGCTACACAACCCCAACTTCAAACAACCAGGGCCTGAAACACACATGCTCTTAATAATCGGATATGATCAGGAAAAACAGGAGTTTACAACAAATGACCCCGGCACCAGAAAAGGCCAGGGTTATGTCTACACTTATGATGTTTTGTTTAAAGCAATACGCGATTATCCCACAGGACATCATGAAGTAATAACAGGGGTAAGAAAAGCAATGCTGGTTGTAAACAAATAACTAGGAAATCTCCCCTAACAACGTATTAAAGTTACTTTCACCAAAATCTATAAAGCGTTTTAAAAAATTGTAGTGATCCCTGACTGTTTCCACTCTATGCTGATCAACTGCATACTCTACGTTCCATCTGTTAAACTCCAGTATAAAGGAAAGAAAACGGGCTTTAACCAACACAAAAAGATATTCAAAATCGCTTTTCGGCAAAGGATTTTCTTTTAAATATGCGGAAATGAAAATCTTTACCTGCTCCGGATTCCAGTTATACGCAAAACATGTTAGGTGCAAAGCCACAGCTATATTTTGAACATAGGGGCTAAAAGCAAGGTCTGAAAAATCTATGATCGCCTCTAGTTTACCATCTTTAACCAAAAAATTGTGGGGCACAATATCATTCTGCATTAAGCCCTTTGGCAGCATATCAAGCTCTGGTTTGATTA
>JAKCAE010000040.1 GCA_021842385.1 bacterium | reverse complement strand
TAGTTACTATTTAGACAACCCCTATTCTTTTAATCTAGCAGCTGATGCGGAAAGAGATTTTTATCTCTACAACCCAACAGATCAAACTCAACCCCCGGGATACACTCAGGTCAGCGTGCAGATAACCAGTGGAAGCACAGGAACCGTGTATTTCTGTGCTGCTTCAGTTGCAAACTGTATAGCAACACCAGATGCAACCCAAACAATTAGTGTTGCCGGTCCAACAACCTGGACCAGTTCAGCACTTACTACGACTCAACAGTATCAATTAATGATTGTTAATGGTTCTGGCGGCATTTCTGGTTACACTGTCACAAGTACACCAAACGGTTTACCTGCGGGAACAACTACCATACAGGATTCTGGGAAGAACCAGGGTGTAACAAGGAAATTACAAATAACGGTGCCACAATAATAGAAATAAAAACCCCGGCCAATTAGCCGGAGTTTTATTTTGTTTGCTTTTTGCCAATTCTTCATTGGAAAGCTTTTCTATTTTTGTTTTATCTTAATTTAAGTACTGTGCCGGGTTTCAGAGTGTATGGTGCTTTAAGGTTATTCAGGGAAGCAATCACAACCCAATTAACTCCTTGTGATTGAGCAATGTTAAATAATGTGTCGCCCTTGGAAACTGTATAGGTTGCAGGAACTATTTTTTTAGTTGTATCTGTATTTTGATCAAAAGCACCTAATACTTCAGGGGCAACACTATCTACTTGCCTAGCTACTGTTGTGCTATTAAGATTCTTGTATATATTTTTGACTAGCAAGATGGAGAGAAGTAAAAAAATAACCCCACTGACTTTGAAAAAAGTCCCCTGTGAGGCTGGTGGCTGTATGCCCATTTTCAAGTTTTGAGACAATTTGAAGTTTTGTTTCCTTGAAAACATTTTAGCTCCTAAATATACCTATATTTTAGTATAGGTATAACTTGTTGTAAAGTTGTGGAAAACTTTTTAAGCGTTTTTTCTGTAGATGCAGAATAGCGCAGCTTAATGTAAAATATATGTATATGGGTAATACTTCAGAAATTAAAACAAGAATAGAAAAATTAAGGCAGCAGGTTGATGATTTGCGTTACCGCTACCATGTTTTAAATGATCCCAAAGTTACTGATGAGGTTTATGAGGATTTAACCAAGGAGCTAATCGCTTTAGAACATCAATATCCGCAGTTCATGTCTGCAGATTCTCCTACTCAAAGGGTTGGTGGTAAAGTTTTAGACAAGTTTCAGAAAGTTAAGCATCCCTTGCCAATGCTTTCTTTGAATAATGCTTTTTCAGAGGAAGAGTTAAAGGCCTGGGAAAAAAGAATTTTGAAATTACTAACAAATAACCAGCAAGATAAGTTGGAATATTTTTGCGAAGTTAAATTAGACGGTCTATCAATTTCTTTGGAATATGAAAATGGAATTTTTGTGCGAGGCTCTACAAGGGGTGACGGAATTTTTGGTGAAGATGTGACACAAAACTTAAAAACAATACAGACAATTCCTTTAAGCATAGTGGACAAGAGAAGAATTGAGATTCGGGGTGAATGCGTTATGTTAAAAAGCGTTTGGGAAAAATTAAATAAACAAAACCAAAAAGAAGGTAAACCACTATTCGCAAATCCGAGAAATGCAGCCGCAGGCTCAATTCGACAGCTCGACCCTAAAATCTCAGCAAGCAGAAAGCTCGATTTTTTTGCCTGGGATATTGCAACTAACCTTCCCGAGTTAAAAACACACCAAGCAAAACACGCGTACGTTAAAAGGTTGGGTTTCAAAGTTGATGAGTATCAAAAAAAATGCGTAGATTTAAGTGAGGTTTTTAATTTCATACAAGAAACTGAAAAAGTTAGGGAAAAGCTTGCCTTCGGTATGGACGGCATAGTTATCAATGTTAATGATTTAAATTTGTACCAGTTTTTGGGTGTTGTTGGTAAAGCGCCTCGTTATGCAATTGCTTTTAAATATCCCGCAGAACAAGCAACAACAATTTTGAAAGAAATAAAAGTTAATGTTGGCAGAACAGGTGCCTTAACTCCATTGGCTGTATTTGAACCTACTTTTGTTGCAGGATCAAAGATTTCTAAAGCCACCCTGCATAATATGGATCAAATACAAAAGCTGGATGTCAGAATTGGAGATACAGTGGTTATTCAAAAAGCGGGTGATGTAATTCCTGAGGTAGTTGAAGCCTTGGTTAAATTGAGGAACGGGAAAGAGAAGAAGTTTGTTATGCCTTCAAAGTGTCCTGTTTGCGGGGGTTTAGTTGAAAAAAGGCAGATTGGGGAGAAGAGCAAAGAAAGTTCTACAGCCTATTTTTGTGCTAATCCCAAATGCACAGCAAAGAATCGTCGAGGTATGCAGCATTTTGTTAATGCTTTTGAGATTATGTCAGTAGGACCACAGATTTTAGATCGTTTTAAAGAAGATGGTTTGATTTCCGATGCTGCTGACTTATTTGCATTGAAGCAGGAAGACATTTCCGGTTTAGAACGTTTTGGAGAAAAGAGCGCAGAAAATATTATTAGATCAATTCAGGAACATTCTAAAGTAACATTATCCCGTTTTATTTACGCGCTTGGCATATTACATGTCGGCGAACAAACATCAGAGGATTTAGCACAACATTTTGGAAGCTTAAAAAAGATTATGGAAGCAAAGTTAGAAAATATTAACGAGATTGAAAATATCGGTCCGGTGATTGCAAAAAGCATTTATGATTGGTTTAAACAAAAAGAGAATATTCGTTTTGTGAAAAAACTTTTAGACAACGGTGTGAAAGTAGAAACAGCTAAGCTTTCCTCTGGTAAACTTTCTGGCAAGACCTTTGTCATTACTGGAACCTTAGACTCTTTATCAAGAGAACAGGCAAAGGCTTTGATAAAAGGGTTGGGAGGTCGGGTTTCTGAATCTGTTTCTAAATTAACTTCTTTTGTGGTTGTTGGTTCTGATCCGGGATCAAAAGCGGACAAAGCAGAAAAGCTGGGAGTTGGGATTTTAGATGAAAAAGAATTTCTAAATTTGGTTAAATAATTAAGAACAAATTTATGTCAGAGAAAAAATATCCAAAATCAAACCTTGTACAATGGTACCAATATCACCCTGTAGATCAGCGTTTGGAAGTTAAAACGACTGATGGGAAAATTTGGCTTTTTCATAATGTTTCCGAACGACGTATAAAAGAATTTGAAGAAGCATCGTCTCTGGGAACGTATTTAAAGGACCATTTTATGCTAGACAAAGGGAAATATGGGGGTCAGGAAATAGACCACGATGAGGCCAAAAGCTCAAGAATCATGGGTATTTAAAAGGGGTCTTGACCCCTTTTCCTCAATACTTGACATATAATTAGGCTGACTATATAATATGCATACGATTAATAACCAAGGGGATTATATGGTTATAACAAACTTAACTCTTAAGAAAGGCGGTCGCTTCTAACCACTCTTTATTGAGCTGTTGTTACGAAGCCGCTGCAGCGGTTTTTTTGTTGCTCAAATCGTAATTTTTATCCACGGAAATTGCACACTTAATCCACATAAATTGTGAGCACGCATTTACTGCCCAGGTCAGTTTAACTTCGGGCCGATAGAGGGCAGTAGTTGCGTGGTTGTAATTCGCGCATCATTCTATACATGAGAATGCAGCCAAGTACTTTCCCAACTGAATAGTGGTATCAATAAGTTTCTTCTGATTAGCCGAAACTTATTGAATTGTAAATTCAAGAG
>JAKCAE010000018.1 GCA_021842385.1 bacterium | reverse complement strand
CTGGTGGAAAAAATGTATACTACCGCTTAGATCAAAGTGGACAAGAAGTAGGGCTCAGCGAAGCGGAATTAACAAATTTCTCTTTGGCTGGCACTAGTCAGAAGCGTTTAGAGGAAAAATTATTGGTTGATATGAAAGCTAAGGGAATACCAGTTTCATCTAGCGGAGAAACACCTCCTCCTGCTCCACCTTCGTTTCCTCATCCAAAGGGGTTTGAAACAAATACAAGAGTTTAATAGTTATTTTAGAAGCATATGGAATACGATTATATAGAGCCATTTTTATCAGATTTAAATTCACAGGAAGCAATTGATATAGTTAACAACTATACTGATGATATTGTTTTGCGTGAAGATGTTTCTGATGCCCAAGATTTTTTAGAACTGTTTTCGAAGGCGCTAGCAAGTCAGGGTGCTGGTTTAGAGAGGAGCAACCCACCATTATATGAAAATTATTCAGCGAACTGGGCAATATTGGCTTTTGTTGCTTTTATGGGTTTAGAACAAGAAGAACAAGCACATCTTCTGCGTACAAGATTGTTGTTAGCTATTCAGAAAGGTTACGACCCCTCTAAGTTAATATTCACGTATTACAATTATATTATTAACGATAATGTAATTGATAAATATTTTAAGTCTTTTGCAAAAGAAGTGTCGCAAAATAATGAACAATTGGGCAAAACTACGATTGAAATAGAAGGCAAGAAATATATGCCAGAAATTCGTTTCTGGATCCAAGACTATTCTAAATTCCCTTCAAAAGTAGCTAAGCGTGGCAACATTGAACGCTTGAATTATATCAACCAAAGTCAAAATACTAAGAGCTTAACGCAAGTTTATAAAAATCAGCTATTAAAGATCTTGAAATTCTATGATGAGTTAATTAATATTGAACGTCCAGTTAATTTGCAACCCGAGGAAGATTTTAGAATAGTAGAAAACCGCACCAAAGTAATTAAAACCTCAGCGCTACCCAAGGCAGAATCCACGATTAGTTCTGTTACGAACATTGATCAAAAACTCCAAGATTTAAGAACAAGGGTAGGGAGGTAATGCCATGAATTTAAACGAACAAGCAAAAAGCATAATCCAGCAATCAACATTGCTTTCGTCTCTGGAAAAAACAGAGTGGTTGCAGCTTTTGCCAGCTATGAATGAAGAGCAAGTCGCTGAATTAATTGAAATATTAAAACCCGGTGCTGCTGTTGAGATGCTTAAAAATGCACCTGAAATTCCGGAAGCTCCAAAACCAGTTCCTCAAGCTCCAAAACCTCTTTTTAAGCCGCAATTAGTTGATATTAAAGAAAAAGAGATTAGTACAAGCAAACCTCTTTATGAATTAGAAATTCCAGAACATACAACAGTAAAAGCACCAGAACCAGTCATACCAAAGGAACAGACTGTGGTTGTGCCACAAGCACCTGTTGTCCCTGCTCCTTCAGATCCTACTGCTTTACAGCAAAGAGTTGAAAATATAGTTAAAGAGATGCAGCAGAAAAACAATCCGCCAAAAGAAAAACCTAGTACGCCTGTTGTTGCCCCTGTTGCCCCTCCTATTTTGAAAGTTCAATCAAAGCCTGTTGTTGCCCCTAAACCAAAAACACAACCTGAACCATTGCAATTAAAGACTTTAGAGGATTTTAAGAAGTTAACACCCGCGCATTTGCACGGTGATTCAGCTGCGGAAGATCTCCAGAACGTTATATTATCAATTTCTGCATTAAGCTCTAAATACAAACCGTTTGATTTGGTTGCAGCACTTGAACAAAGTTCTTTGTACAAGACATATCTTGAAATTGGCACTGCTTTGTTAAATGATTCAAACCCAGATCGTGATTCAGCGTATGCCAAAGTTGTTAAAGACATGGATGTTAAAGGACAGGACTTTTTAACTAAAGATGAGTTTGAAGCTTTTGCTGATTTTAGAAAGAAATTAGAGCAGTTTATGTAGTATAATTAAGGGGAGAAGATGCAATTTCCAGTACCACAATTTATTGATATTGAAGACAAGATCATCGGACCGTTTACTTTAAAACAGTTTGGCATTATTTTTGTTGGCGGATTAATTGATGTTGCGCTTTTTAGAATCTTTAAATTAAGCATTCTTTTCTTCTTGTTAGGTTTGCCGGTTGCTGGTGTTGCTTTGATCATGGCTTTTGGTCAGTTTAACGGCAAACGCTTGTATGATTCCATTCCTTTGGTTTTAAAGTTTGTTTCTGAACCTAAAAAACTTGTTTTTCATAAAGAGGCGAGCATGAATAATCTGGAGATTAAAACCATCACAGTAGAACAGGTTAAGAAAGCGCAGGGAAGCAATGCTGTTTCCGAAGAAAGTCCGCAAAGCAAGCTTAAGAACTTAACCAGACTTTTACAGGAAAAGAGTGAACAAGAAGCGCAATTGGTAAATAAGCAGAAGGGAAGTTAGTATGGCAAAAAAAGAAGAACAACATAAAAGCACACAGTCTTTTTTAAAGATTGCTGAGATCAAAGCAGATACCGCTATTTTAGATACTGGCGGGTATTTGGCTGTGGTTGCAGTTTCTAGCACAAATTTTGCTTTAAAAAGCACGGAAGAACAAAATGCCATGATCTATGGCTATCAGAATTTTTTAAACTCTTTGGATTTTGAGATTCAGATTTTGATGCAATCAAGAAAAATGGATATTCATGTGTATTTGGAAGAGGTGCGCAAGCAAATGGAACGCCAAACCAATGAACTCTTGCGGGTGCAAACTCAGGAGTACAGCCAGTTCATTTCCAAGCTTGTTGAAAATGCCAGCATTATGAATAAGTCTTTCTATATAGTCATCACGCATTCTCCGGGGATTTTGCCGGGTAAACCAAAAAAAGGTTTCTTTAGTATGTTTAGTAAGAAGTCTCAGGCTGATGAGTTTGCCGCAAAGAATGCAAAGTTTGAATCAGAGCGCTTAAAGATGCAGCAAAAGATCAACACAGTTATTGGCGGAATGTCTCAGATTGGTTTGAAAGCAATTGCTTTAAACACCGAAGCTTTAACAGAACTTTTCTACAATTCATATAATTTAGACAGCGCGCCGTTAATCGATGCTTCAAAATTAAGCGATATTAATCTAAAGGCTTGATATGTCATTAATCATACCTCCAACAAGAGAAGAGCTTGATGCGAAAAAACAGGCTTTGCAGCAAAAAATAGAGGAAAAAGAAACTAACAAACAGATTTTAGCTGTGGAGAAGGAATATCGCGAAGGTTTAACGTCCCTTAAAGATGTTATTGCTCCTGCTGCTTTGACTTTTGAAAATTCATATTTTGAGTTAAACGGAAAATATGGCAGAAGCTTTTTTGTCTTAACATATCCGCGTTTTCTTTCAACAGACTGGCTTTCTTCTGTCATTAACATGGACACTGCCATGGACATGTCCATGTTCATCTATCCTATTGATTCAGGAGAGATTTTAAAGAAACTAAGAACTAAAGTCGGGCAGTTGGGTTCTTCCATGGCTATTGATCAGGAAAAAGGAAATGTTCGTGATCCGGTTTTAGAAACAGCTTACAAAGACGTGGAGTTTTTAAGAGACCAATTACAGCAGGGAACTGAAAAGTTCTTTAAGTTTGCTTTGTATTTCACAATTTATGCTGACAATTTAAAAGAGCTTGATCAGTATTCTTCAATCTTTGAAAGCACCATGGCAGCCAAGCTCATCATAACCAAGCGCGCAGTGCTGCAAACCAAAGCCGGACTTAATTCAACTCTGCCTTTGTTTGCCGATGAGGTTGATGTTAATACAAACATGAACACCTCTCCGCTATCAACTACTTTTCCTTTTGTTTCTGCAGATCTTTCTAACAATGAAGGAATCCTTTATGGCATTAACAGACATAACAA
>JAKCAE010000044.1 GCA_021842385.1 bacterium | reverse complement strand
GTTCAGAAAACCATTTGGGTTTTTAACATATGTCCAGATATACAAATGTAGTTGCTGAATTAAAGAAAAAAGCCAATCCTGCAAAAGCCAAGCTCTTGCAGGGTTTTTTCAAAACCAAACCCGGAGAATACGGTGCCGGAGATATTTTCTGGGGTATTACTGTCCCTGAGATTAGAAAAACTGCCAAACATTTTTCAAACCTTTCTTTGTTTGAGGTGCAAAAACTTCTTTCTAGCAAAATTCATGAGCAACGTCTGGCTGCTTTAGAAATATTGATCATGCAATACGAAAAAACAAAAGATCTTAAGACGAAAAAGAAAATAGTTGAGATATACATTAAAAACAGAAAATACATCAACAACTGGGATTTAGTTGATCTTTCCGCACCATACATACTTGGTGATTGGCTTTACAACAAAAACAAAATCTTCCTGTATCGTTTGGCTCGTTCAAAAAACATCTGGGAGAGGAGAATAGCGGTGATTTCAACTTTCGGATTCATAAAACAAGGGGACTTTAAAGACGCTCTGGCAATCTCAAAAATTCTCCTTGCTGACAAGCATGATTTAATACATAAAGCGGTGGGCTGGATGCTCAGAGAGCTCGGAAAAAAATCTATTCAAACAGAAAAAAAGTTTCTAAAAAAATACAGTAAGAAAATGCCAAGAACTATGCTGCGCTATGCTATTGAAAAAATGAGCAAGAAAGAAAGATTTTACTACATGAAAAAGCGCTAAAACAAAGACCCCCTGCCTAGTTCCCAACGCGGGAACCAAACAGGGGTTCGTCTTTAGCAGATGCCGGTACTCATCAAGCTCTCGCTGATGACCCGGGCACTGGCAGAAACGTCCGCCAACATCTTGATGTGGCTGCGATTCTGACGCACTAGACCCAGGACATAGCCCTTGTCCAGGTGCGGCGGAAAGGAGTTGAGAATCTCCTGGCACAGGTCCGGGTCAATGCCAAGGTCTGTGGCGAGATCCTGCTCTGCCTGCTGCATGCATCCTCCTGCGTGGATGGAGAAACACAACCAGAAGGGTTCTGGCTGTAAACAAAAAACCCAGCGGCGTTAGCTCGCTGGGATAATTCTTGTTTCAAAAACTATTTAAACAAAAATCGTCTCAACGGACTAACACCGCTGTGATTTCTAATGACTGCCAACAAGAAATTTTGAGACGATTTAAACATAAAGAAATATTAACAAAAAGGCGTTGGGCTGTAAAGGACGCTAAACTGCCTGTGTTTCCACGGTATTTTCGCGACTTAAGTACCATAATCCACAGAGAAGTATGGCCATCCCCAACAATTGCATTGGTGCTAAAGAAGCCTTAAGGAAAAAAAAGTTCACCACAACAGCAGCCAGTGGAAAGCCAAGCTCTGCTAAAGTCGCGATTGATGCTTTAGTATGCTGCAACCCTTTGTAGTATATGAACAAGGAAACAACTCCTGAGGTGATAGCAATGATCAAAAGAAAAAACCAATCCTTCAAAGCAACATCAGAAAGCTTTGGTATGCTGTTTTGAAAAATGTTAAGCAAAAGCAAGAAAATAAAAGCAACGACAAACCTTAGAGATGTCATTACTTTAAAACTTATTTTGTTTAAAACATACTTACCTAAAACAGTAGATGCGCCCCAAAGCGTCGCTGCGACTAAAGCCAAAGTAACACCAGTGGTATTTGGGTTAAACTGCTCCCCTATAAAAAGTTGAGGGATAAATCTTGGAAATGAAATTAAATACGCTCCAGCTATGACAACAAGCGTCCAAATCCAAAAGTTTTTTCTAAGAGTTTCTTTAAGCAAACCTGCAGCAAGAGAAATTGCAATTAAGGGTTGAATCTTTTGCAACAAAATTGCAACTGAAGGGTTCACGTATTTAAAAGCTTGAGTAAAAGCAACAGAGGCTAGCGCAGAACCGCCAATAGCAATAACTAAGACTGACAACCATTCTTTTACGTTTAGCTTGCCTAAATCTTTAAAAGACCAAATTAATATCGGTAAAACAATGAGGATATCAAAAAAGTGCTCTACTAAAACAATGAAGTTACTGGAAAGATCTTGTGTTAAATGAACCCTGAAAGGAGCGTCTGTTGCCCAAAGCATTGCTGCTAAGAATATGAGGTACGGCCCGAACTTTTGCATTTTACTTGTCATCTTTTTAAATTATTTTCTTAATTATTGAAATATCTTTGGCAATCTGTTTTTTAAGCTCTTTTTCTGATTTATACTTTTTAAACTTGTGTAAAAACTTTTCGATTCTAAAAACTAAAAGCTTGCCATAAATATCACCATCATAACCAATTAGATGGGCTTCTAGTTTGGGATGGCCCTTTGCATCTTTAGGACCTATGACAATACCGGCTTTGTAAACCTTGTTCCCCAAAGCAACTAAACCCGCATAAACACCAAATGGGATGCCATTTTTTAGCTTTAAATACCCTTTGCGGTCAATATTGGCTGTGGGAAAACCAATCCTTTGGCCATAGCCCTGACCTTTAATGACTCGCCCTCTTAAAAAATATGACATGATTTATTTTACCACAAAAAACTGATATCCTATGCATATGATTCCTTTCTATATTTTTGCCTGGGTTGCAAGTATTGGTTACGCCCTTGAAGTTGTAGTTATAAAGCTGGTTAACAAACACTTAAGCGCTAACCTTTGGGTTTTTAATTTCCTTTGGAATTTCCTTGTTTTAATATTAATCTTTCCTTTTGCCATAGCCAATCATGCCACTGTTCCAGAGCATTGGTTTAACCTTGCTATGGCAGCAATGCTTTACGCTGTGGCCGGTATTACATATGTCATCAACCTTTCAAGGCTTGATGTTTCTGTTTTTGCGCCTCTCTTTAATTTTAGAACTGCTTTTGCCGTAATTCTTGCCGCCATATTTCTGCACGAAAGATTAAGTTTAGAACACCTCTTTTTAATTACTGTTATCTTCCTGGGCGGATTTTTCGTTAGCTATGAAGAAAATTTTTCCTTTAAAAGTTTTTTCAACAAAAATATTTTCTACACTCTTTTGATGATGGTTGTCATTGCTTTAGAAGCAATCTTTACCAACAAAAGCGTTAATGAGCTTGGTTTTTGGACAGCCAGTCTTTGGATTGCCCTGATTGCGCAAACATTACTACTCCTGACTTGGCAAAAATTTGGCAAAGACTTTAAAAAGATTGGGTCCAAAGAGTTTGGTGCAACATTACTAGGTGCGGCAACCGGAGTTATTGGTGTTCTTGCTTCTAACAAAGCATTTTCGGAAAACGTTGGTATTTCCGCGGCTATCATATCCCTGCCAATCTCCATGATCATTGCGTTTCTTTTTTCCGTGTTTGCCCCGCAGCTTCTTGAAAAACATACTTTCAAAGTATATCTCGTGCGTTTTTCAGCAGCAGCAATCATGATTATTGCAGCACTCAGGTTAAACTAAAAAACTGGTCCTAAAGACCAGTTTTTTCTCGCGCATCTTTAAAAGCCTGGGCCATCCAAACGAGGTCATCTATACCCCGCTCAATCTTTGGTATATATGCTTGATCGAGTAATGCTCCTAATTCATCAAAAAGAAGGTTTACTTTAAAAAACTTTAAATCATACTGAGTTGGTGTTAGACCAAGTGCTTTAACAACAGTATTTAATGCTTCAATCATTCGAGCGCCGCCAATCTCTCCATTACTTACACCCGCTATTAAAACAGCTTTCTTTTTGTATTCAGGATCTGCCATGTCTAAAACTCGCTTTAAGGTTCCAGGAAAACTGTGATTGTATTCAGGACTTACAATGAGCATACCATCCATGCGTTTAACCATATCCATATACTCTGGATTAAGCCTTGCCAGGTTTCTACCGTCATCATTTTCCGGGAGGTTTAAATT
>JAKCAE010000035.1 GCA_021842385.1 bacterium | reverse complement strand
TACAATATGGCAAAGCGTTAGTGTAATCAATCTGGTCTTTCTTGTAAAAAGCTCCTGAGATTACTTCACGATCACTGGGTTTAAACTCTCCGCCAACAATTTTGCAGTGATATGAGATTAAGATGATTTGCAATTGCTGGTCTGGAAACTCCGGGTCTTTGGGGTCTGATGAGTAATAGCTTGAATATATCTTCGGCAAAAGCCTAACAACCTCAACATCTAAACCAGATTCTTCTTTAGCTTCTCTTACCACAGCAGTCTCCGGGTCTTCTCCAAAATCTATTTTGCCCCCGGGAAATTCTAATTTACCATGTCGCCTTGTTCCCGGATCATTGCGCTTTGTTAAAAGCACCTCGCCATTTTCATTAGTAATAACTGCGCAAACTATGCAAAACTGCTTTTGAGCTGACATAGGTTTAATCTTTCATTGGTGGAAAAATTACAGTCTCCCTAACTGACTTATTAGACAAAACAGCAAAAAGTCTTTCTGACATGCCAAAGCCAGCTAAAGGCGGCATGCCGTATTCCATAGCTTGGATATAGTCTTCATCAATCATCTGAGCCTCTTTATCGCCCTTTTCACGAAGTTTCATCTGGTCTTCAAACCTCACCCTTTGATCAAGGGGGTCATTTAGCTCACCAAAGCCTTTGCCAAGTTCAGTACCATATGCCAAGATCTGCAAGCGTTGGACTACTTTCGGATTCTTAGGATCTCTCTTTGCTAAAGGTTCTAATTCCAAAGGCTGATTAACTAAAAATACCGGTTTGTTCAAACCCAACCCTGAACGAATCTTTTTAAAGATTAAATCAACCAAACGGCCGCGTCCGGCAAACTCTTCAAACTTAATCTTGTTTTTTGTGGCATACTCTTTAAGCTCTGAATCTGAAACTTTTTCCAAATCCAAACCCGTCTGCTCTTTAAAAGCTTGGAAATAGTCAACTTCAGCCCAATCGCCGCTCCAATCAACCTCAGCTCCTTCTGAAACGATTTTCAAGGTTCCAAATGTCTCCTGAATTATATATTGATACATCTGCTGCAAGAATTTCTTTAGCATCTCAAAATCTGCATAGGCCCAGTAAAACTCCATCTGGGTATAGTCTTGGAGGTGGGTTGTTGAAATTCCTTCGTTTCTAAATATTCTGCCGATCTCAAAAACTTTTTCAAAACCACCGACAATTAATTTTTTCAAAGGCAGTTCTAAGGAAATACGTAGATAGAAATCGCGGTCTAGGGCCTTGTGATGCGTGATGAATGGTTCTGCTTCAGCACCGCCGGGCACTGGTTCTAAAACCGGAGCTTCAACCTGCAAGAATCCTTGATCCGTCAAAAACTTTTGAGTTGCTGCCCAAAATTTTGACTTCTTAACAAACATCTCCCTGACTTCAGGGTTCATCAAAAGATCTAAGTATCTTTGGCGCAATCTTGTTTCCAAATCCGAAAGACCATAATGCTCAGAAGGCAGAGGCCGTAAAGACTTAGCAAGCATTTTAAAACCTGAAACATCTAAGGTCTTTTCATCAGTCTTGGTTTTAAACAAAACACCGGTTGCTTCAATGAAGTCTCCAAGATCAAAGTTTTCAAGCAAAGAAAAACTCTCTCCCAAATTATCTGCTTTGAAAAAAAGCTGAATCTTGGAAGTACCGTCTTCAATGTGGGCAAAAGTGATTTTTCCCTGGGTCCTTAAACTTCTGATTCTGCCCACCAAAGTTATTTCCTTCTTACCCTGAGAAAGCGCCTCAAAGTTATCCAAAGCCTCTAAGTTTGTATGATCACGTTTTGTCTGAGAAGGGTATGGATCAATTCCTGCTGCTTTTAAGGCTTGAAGCTTTTTCTTTCTAAATTCGATTATATCTTCTATTCTTTCGGACATTTTGTTGATTTAATACTTCCAAATTATACCAATTAAGGACTTTTTGGGCAAAATTAAAAGCCCCAAGAATCCGGGGCTTTTAAACTATTCAATATGTGTAATTTCGTAAGTCATTTCTCCGGCCGGAGTTGGAATCTTAAGCTTATCTGAAACCTTGCGTCCAAGCAGTGCTTTACCAACCAAAGATTCGTTAGAAATCTTGCCTTCAGCAGGATTTGCTTCATTGGCACCGACTATCGTATACTTTCGCTCACTCTTCTGCCCTTTATCATCAAGTACTGAAACTGTTGCCGTAGATCCAACCATGATCGTATTGTGTTTACCGTGAGTGTCTATAATCTCGGCGTTCTTGATCATGTCTTCAATTTCTTGGATTCTGCCTTCTATGAAAGACTGTTCTTCTTTAGCTTGGGCATAGTCTGCATTCTCTGAAAGATCTCCGTGGGCAACTGCTTCTTGAATGCGTTCAATGACTTCTTTGCGCTTTTCGTTTACTAAAACTTTAAGTTCTTCGTTCAGTTTTTCCAAACCCTCTGGGGTTAACAAGAATTTTCTTTGGCTCATTTTCGTAGATTTAAATATAAAAGCGCGGGGGCTATACTGCTTTGCGCTGGGATTATATTAGGCGATTTTTAAAGCATTGTCAATCAAGCAAGATGTTTTTTGGCTATAGCCAAAACATTGCTTAAAAGCATAGCTACAGTAACAGGACCAACTCCACCCGGCACCGGAGAAAGTGCAAAGACCTTTTCTTTTACACCTGCAAAATCAATATCTCCGGAAATGCCGCTGTTTGACTCTGCGGTTCCTGCGTCAATGACTATGCTTTCTGCTCTTACCATCGAAGAATTAATCAGACCAGGAACGCCGGTTCCGGATATGATAATGTCCGCAGAAAGACAAAGACTTGCAAGATCCTGAGTTGATTGATTGGCAACAGTAACAGTAGCTCCAGCTTGCATTAATAAAAAAGTGACAGGTTTACCCACTAAATCCCCTGCACCAACAACCAAAACATGTTTACCTCGTAAATTAATCTCTAAGCTTTCAAGCATTTTAAGAATTGCTGAGGCTGTTGCCGGCATGATCTTTTGTTGTCCCGTAAATAGCTCTCCCAAACTAACCGAAGTTATCATATCAACATCAATTGCCGGATCTATAGCATTGACTACACGCTGTTTGTTCAAATGTTTCGGCAGAGGTAACTGCACTATGAGACCGCAAATATTTTTTTCGCTGTTAATCTTTTTAATATCTGAGACTAAAAGCTCTTCAGTAACACTTTCCGGGTATTTCCTAATCTCAAAATCAATGCCAATCTCTGAAGCTCTTTTTGCTTTAATGTTCACGTATGATTCAATTACCGGATCTGAACCAACAAAAACATCAACAAGCTTTGGCTTAAAATCAAGCTTGGAAATTTCTTCTTTTAACTCTGCGAGTATTTCAGCAGCTATTTTTTTCCCGTCTATAATCATTTGTTCCTGTTATTAGCCCACCATAATAATGTTTCTTTAACAACCGGCGACGCTGCAGCAGACCCCTCACCCCCTGCTTCAATTAAAACCGTAATAACTATCTTAGGATTTTCATAAGGGGCGAAAGCTGTAAACCAAGCATGGGTTGCAGCGGGATTTGCTGAATCAAACTGCGCAGTTCCGGTTTTACCAGCAGCAGTGATCGGCAAAACGCTTAAGCTTCTTGCAGTTCCCTGAGTTACTGTCAGATGCATGCCTTCTCTAACAATCTCTATATTTTTTGGATCTATGAAAGCTGAACGAATGACCTCAGGATTCTTCTGAAAGACCACTTTGTTTTCAGCATCTGTTACTCTATCAAGAATATACGGACGATACAAGGTCCCGCCATTAGCAACGACAGAAGTCCACATGGCAACCTGCAAAGGCGTTGCCAGCATGTCCCCTTGTCCGATGGAAACATGGTAGGTATCCCCAGGATACCAAATCTGCATTTCTTTGGTACTAAAATGGTTCTTTTTCCAATCAGGATCAGCAACTAGACCAGAAGCTTCAGAAGGCAGATCAATTCCCAAAGCAGAACCCATGCCAAAGAGCTTGTCATACTTTGCCAATCGTTCAGGACCAAGACCTGCGATATTTAAAGCTGCTTGCCCTCCGCCGACAGTATAGAAATAGATGTCAGAAGACATGGCAATTGCAGTGCGCAATGTCATCGGACCCAAACCCGTTTCTTTCCAGCCTCTGAAATGAAAACCACCATAAACCAAATCACCATTGTCATAAATTACCGTGTTTTCATCAACCACACCTTCTTGCAAGGCTGCAGAAGCAATCACCGGCTTAATTGTTGAACCGGGAGGATATGTTCCTGAAATAGCTCTGTTAAAAAGAGGCTTCTTCGGATCAGTTGTTAGCTTCAAATATTCTTGTTGGGAAATCCCCTGAGCAAAAAGATTGTTGTCAAAACCCGGCAAAGAAACCAAAGCCAGCACCTTGCCGCTTTGAGGATCTAAAGCTATGGCTGCAGCTTTTTTGTTACCATTGTGTGCGACAATGTTTTTGTAAAGTTCTCTCTGTAAATCTGAATCAATATTTAAAATTAAAGAATCTCCGGGTTCAGGATCAATCTGTCCGTGCAAAGATTTTAAATTGCCCTTGGCATCGACCTCTACCTGTTTTTTCCCAGAAACTCCGCGTAGGTATTTTTCATATTCAGCCTCAATGCCGGTCTTACCTATATAGTCGTTATGGGCATAATCACTTTTTTCTCGTGCCAGCTCTTCATCAGTAATTTTTCCTGTATACCCCAAAAGGTGTGAGAAAACCAAGGGGTCTTTGTACTGCCGTATGGGGTTATGCTCAATCGCAAAGCCCGGAAACTGGCTGGCTTTTGCTTCAAACAAAAGCGCGTAATCTTTGGGAAGATTTTGAATGATACTGATCGGTTCATAAGACTTCAGACCCTTTTTAAAAATACTAGAAAGCACTGATTCCGCTTCAAAACCAATGAGCTGAGAAAGCGCTTTAACGCTTTGCTCATAATCTTTGGGTAAATCAGCGGGGGTCACGACTAATTCAAAGCTTGGGATGTTTTCTACAAGCGGCTTGCCAAAGGCATCGTAGACTATGCCACGCGGCGCAATAATTTCCTGAACTCTTAAACGATTCTGATCAGCAAGCATCTTAAAATGCTCTCCCTGAACAATTTGCAAAACAATCAAACGTCCAAAAAGAACCAAGAAGATGACAACAAGGGCAGCTGTATAAAACGCAATCCTGGAATCTTCATTTTGTCCCTCATAATAGTCATCGGGTTCGCTTGCTTGAAACAAAGCACCTTCTTCCCAGTCTAATTTCGGACCATGAGCTTTCTTCTCAAAATTAGAATTGTATATGCTAAAAGGATCCTTCATCTTTTGAGTAGTAGTTAATTAAACGATCGTTAAGCAAAGAAAGAAAATATATGGGTAAGGCGAAAATCAAATTTAAAAACAAATCAAACCAAACCTTTGTTGTTAAATATTCTCCTGAAACAGGCAGACCCGCACCAAAACGAACAGCCAAAGAATTTAAAAAATAGACCAGACCGACAACCAAAAGATAAGCCAGCATGACTATCAATCCGATGTATCCGGGGTTCAAATCTGAACTAAAAAAAGTTCTGGTTGTATAGTTAATGATATATGCGGTGATGAGAAAAGAAATTGCGAATATTCCCAAAAAAGAATTAGTGTAAAAATCTAAAGCTAATCCGGAAAAAAAAGCCAGCCATAAATAATCAGAATCATCTTTTCTAAAAGCATAAACTACTGCGAAAAGAAAAAGAAAATTAGGTGCTGAAGCTCCGATCTTTGGAAAAACAATGCTTAAAGAAAGTAAAAAAATAACAAATATTGTGTAGATAACTATTTTAGCCATACTACTCCTTTATCACTGAAACGAATTCCAGATTCTTTAAATCAACTCCGGAAATAACCGTAGCTCTCTGTAAAAGATCGCTTTTTTGAGACTGCAGTTGCCCAACATTACCAATTAACAAACCTCTAGGAATTTCAGCGCTTAAACCTGCTGTCATAACACGATCATTATTGTTGACAAGAGCACTTTGTGAAAGATTTTCAATAATCATGCCAGAGCCATATGAGCCCCTGACAATACCATTATCCCCTGTACTGCTAATTTGAGCATCAATTGTGCTTTGCGGATCTGTAACCAACAAAACTTTTGATGTAAAAGTATCAACACTGACAATCTTGCCGATCAAAAAGCCTTCTGAAAGCACGGCAGCCCCAACCTTAATCCCAGAACTCTTGCCTATATTTAAAACAAGGCTCTGGCTAAAACCTGTTGGGTCTTTGCCTAAAACTGTTGCCGAAACAAGATTTAAACTTGTTTTTTGCCTAAAAGCCAACTCCTCGCGAAGTTTCTCATTTTCTAGTTTGTATTGTTGTAAAGCAACATTTTCCTGCTGCAGTTTTCTAAGCTGCTCGCTTAAAGCCGCATTCTTTCTGTTTACAGAATTAACAGAGGAAAAATATGAAAAAAAACTTTTTAGAGAATTACCTGCTTTTGAAAAGACGTAAACTAAAGGACGACTGGGTTGAACACCAGTGCTTTGCAATGGTTTAGACAGACCGTTGATGCTTAAAATCAACAAAACCAAGCCTAAAAATATGAGTAATGAGAAAACTCCAAGTTGTCTTTTAGAACGCATTTTTTGCTCCTTTGATGATATAATATTAGCATGAAATCAAAAATCAGACTCATAGTCTTTGACCTTGATAAAACACTGATTAAAAACAGCTCTTGGCAAAGACTAAACTATGCTTTTGGCATCAGTAAGAAGCAGGATCAGGCTTTGCTTAAAGAATATGAACAAGGAAAGCTTGCCTACGTTGCCTGGATTCAAAGGCTTTTGCTTTTGTATTTACAAAATAAAGAGCCTTCTAAAAAAGAGGTTCTTGCCGTCTTAAAAAAATACCACTTCAAAAAAGGCGCCCAAGAAACAATTAAATATTTAAAATCCAAGGGTTTTAAACTTGCAATCATTTCCGGATCAATTAATCTTCTGGTCGAAGATGTTGCCAAGGAATTGGGTATTCCAAAAAAACATGCTTTAGCAAATAACACTTTCGTGTTTAATGCAAAGTCAAAATTAACAAAGATTAAAACCATGGCAGATGACCCTGAAGCAAAACTCTTGATGTTAAAAAAGCTTTGTCAGAACTTAAAAATATCTGCAAATTCCTGTGCGACTGTCGGTGATGGTGATAATGACAGAAGCCTATTCTTAAAAACCAAACACGGAATTACTTTTAGGGACTCTAAAATTAAAAAGCTTGCCTGGAAAACCATAGGCAAACTTGAAGATCTAAAAAGAATCTTCTAACTATCTCGGTATTTTCTCAAAGGTCGTATTGACCAAAACGTCTTTTAGAGTTTCTAGGTCTTCTACGACAACGCCGCAACCGCGACAAACAGCGGTTAACGGATCATCAGCAACATGCACCGGTATTTCAGTGATTTCTGAAATTAAACGATCCAAGCCCCTAAGTAAAGCACCACCACCTGCTAAAGTGATGCCTTTTTGCATTAAATCTGCAACTAGTTCAGGCGGTGTTTCTTCAACCGCTGCTTTAATGTTGTTGACAATGACTCTTACTGCCGGGGCAAGCGCTTCCCTGATTTGGGCATCATTAACAAAAACTTCCTTGGGAAGTCCTGTGACTAGATCGCGCCCGCGCATTGATGTTTCTAAGGGTTGCTCCAAAGGATACGCTGAACCGATTTTAATCTTTACATCCTCTGCTGTTCTTTCTCCTAAAAGCAAATTAAAATTGTCTCTGGCATATTCAATAATTGATTCGTTCATCTTGTCCCCTGCCATGCGCAAGGATTTAGAAATAACTACGCCGCCTAAAGAAATGACGGCAATTTCTGCAGTTCCTCCGCCAATATCAACGATCATGGATCCAGCAGCATCCTGAACAGGCAAACGGCTGCCTATTGCCGCTGCCATTGGTTCTTCTATCAAGAAAGCCATGCGCGCACCGGCATTTAAAGCAGCATCCTGAACAGCACGCTTTTCTACCTCAGTTACTCCCGAAGGAATGCCAATGACAACACGTGGTCTTCTCAAAAACGAATATGTCTGCTGATGCACCTTGTTGATGAAATATCTAAGCATCTGTTCAGTAATCTCAAAATCTGAAACCACGCCGTCTACCAATGGTCTGGAAGCAACAATGTGTGGCGGGGTCCTGCCAACCATTCGTTTTGCCTCATTACCAATGGCTAAAATCTGCTTGGTTTTAGTGTTTAGAGCAACAACCGAGGGTTCGTTAATAACTATGCCTTTGCTCTTTACATAGACCAAGGTGTTGGCAGTTCCCAAATCAATCCCTATATCCTTGCTGAATTTTGCGAAAAATGAGTCTAATATAGCCATAACTAATATATTTTAACTGAATAACGAGCTTTTGCAAAACCCGTATTTTCGGTATAATTGCAATATGAAAAAGATAACAACAAGAAACCAAAACTATTCCCAATGGTATCTGGATATAATCGAAGTGGCAGAGCTTGCCGAAAACTCTGTTACAAAAGGCAGTATGGTCATAAAACCATACGGGTATTCTATCTGGGAAAGCTTTCAAAAGGTTTTGGACAAAATGATCAAAGACACTGGGCATAAAAATGCTTACTTCCCTCTTTTCATTCCCAAATCCCTTTTGACCAAAGAATCAAAACATGTTCAGGGGTTTGCCAAGGAATGTGCAGTTGTCACTCATCACCGCTTAAAAGACTCTCCTGATGGGATTATTGTTGATCCTGAATCCAAACTCTCAGAAGAACTCATAGTCAGACCAACATCGGAAACAATCATGTATGATACTTTTTCAAAATGGATCCACTCCTGGAGAGACCTGCCGTTGCTCATCAATCAATGGGCAAACGTTGTCAGATGGGAGATGCGCACCAGACCTTTCTTAAGAACTACAGAATTCCTCTGGCAAGAAGGACACACCGCACATATCAGTGAAGAAGAGGCTGAAGCAGAAGCAAGAAAAATGCTTGGCGTATATATGGATTTTGTTGAAAATTATCTTGCCATCCCTGTAATACCAGGACTTAAAACAGAGTCAGAAAAATTTGCCGGAGCTTTAAGAACATACAGCATAGAATCAATGATGCAAGATGGTAAAGCGCTGCAAACAGGAACATCACACAATCTCGGACAAAACTTTGCCAAAGCTTTTGAAGTAAAGTTTGCTGACAAGGACGGCAAAGAAAAATATGTCTGGCAAACCAGCTGGGGCGTATCAACAAGAATGGTCGGGGCGCTAATCATGTCACACAGCGATGATGATGGTTTGATCGTTCCCCCAAGGATCGCTGCGCTTAAAATAGTCATTGTGCCAATATACAAGACTGAAGCAGAGAAAACAGAAGTTCTTGCTGCTGCCAAAGTCATCCAAGAAAAGCTTAAAATCCTTGATGAAAACATCCTTTTAGATGATAGGGATTATGAAACACCTGGCTCCAAGTTTAACGAATGGGAGAAAAAAGGTGTACCTTTAAGAATAGAGTTTGGTCCAAAAGATCTGGAAAAAAACTCTGCAACCTTAGTTAGAAGAGATACCAAAGAAAAAATCTCCGTTGCTTTGGACGAACTTTTAGAAAAAGTAAGGATTCTTTTGGAACAAATGCAGAAAGATATCTTTGAAAAAGCAAAAAAGTTCCGAGAAGAAAACTCATACCAAATTGATGACTGGAGTGAGTTTAAAAAACATTTCCAAGAAAAAGAAATTTCTGGCTTTGTATACAGCCACTGGTGTGGCAATGATGCTTGCGAAAGGGAAATTAACGAAGAGCTGCAAGCAACAATTCGCTGCATTCCGCTTGAACAAAAAGAAGAAAATGGCAAATGTATTAAATGCTCAAAAGAATCTAAAAAACGCGTAATCTTTGCCAAGGCATACTAAAAAACTCTCCTTAAAAAGGAGAGTTTTTTAAAAGAGCCCTTTAATGTCCCGAGCTGTAATTATAAGGATTAAAAGGATCAAAAGCCCAAAACCAATAGCATTAGCGTATTGCTCAAAAGCTTCATTGTTTCTTTTTCTGCGTATCTTTTCAATAATCAAGAAAAGAACTCTGCCACCGTCTAATGCCGGAAACGGAACAATATTTAAAATGCCAAGATTTACTGAAAGAAAGGCGGCAAACTGCATAATATATGCTAAACCAAGCTTTGAAACCTGTCCTGTTAAAGAAGCGATCTTAACAGGACCTCCTACAGAACTAACCCCCTCGCCATGAACAATTAAATTCCAGAAAGCCACAGCTGTTCCTGAAATTACATTGCCAGTGGCAGAAAGCCCTTTTACAGGCGCTAAATACCAAGGATATGAAAGCTTGCCAACATTTCCCAAAGCAATACCAATAGCCCCCTCTTCTGGCGGAGGGTCTTTTCTGGGAATGAGCGTCAAATACAATTCTTCATCGCCTCTGCGCAAATGCATGGAAACTTCGCTACCAGCTCTGGACTTAACATATTCTACGAACTGATCAAGGGATTGCTCACCATTAACCACAACCTGATCAGCGGCAAGAATATTATCCCCGGCGCGCAAGCCCGCTTTTTCAGCAGGAGAATTTTTAGAAACCTCTAATATCGTCACAGCCTCAGAACGCAATCTGCCATGTGCCGGAATTGTTTCCCCGCTCTGTACGACTGTTGGTAAACCAATACCAAAACCAACTGAAAACAAAACCCAAGCAAGCACAAAGTTCATTAAAACTCCTGCCACCAAAGTTGAAAAACGGGCCAAGAAAGATTTGTTTACAAAGCTTCTTGGATTCTCCACGTCTTTATTATTTTCTCCCAAGATCTTTACAAAACCACCCAAAGGAATCAGATTTACAGAATATCTGGTTTCTCCTTTTTTAAAACTAAAGAGCCTTGGCGGAAAACCAAAACCAAACTCTTCCACTAACATGCCGCTTTTTTTTGCAACTATGAAATGACCAAACTCGTGCACAAGCACGAGCAAGCCAAGAATTATTACAAAGACAATTACTGCTGTCATTAAACTATATGGTCATTATTTCTTTTTCTTTTGCCGCGGAAATTTCTTTAACCTGTTCGTTGTATCTATCAACAACTTCTTGCAGATCTTTCTTCATTCCGGAAATATCATCTTCAGTTAAATTCTGCTCTTCTTCCTGTTTTTTAAACTCCTTGATTATCTCTTCGCGGACATTTCTTATGGCAATTTTTGCTTTTTCAGAAATTTGTCCCAAGAGCTTAACCATCTCTTTTCTGCGCTCTTCTGTCATCGGCGGTATGTTTAACCGTACAAGCATTCCATCATTAACGGGATTCAAACCAATATTTGCTGCTTGAATCGCCTTTTCGATGGGACCAATATTTGATTTGTCCCAAGGTTGTATAGCAATGGTTTTGGCATCAGGAATACTTACAGAAGCAATATGCGTTAAAGGCATCTTGCTGCCATATGATTCTACCTGGATATTTTCAACCAAAGCCGGGTTTGCCCGACCAGTTCTTAAAGAGCTTAACTCCTGTTTAAAATGCTCTATGGCTTTATCAAATTTTTCGTTGTGCATATTACTCCTTTATTCTTCTATTAATCCGGCATAGGCCACCTGCGGCATCAATGGATCAATTATGATCTTGTTAACAGCATTTGTCGTTATCAAAGGCTGAGTTTGCCAGCTCTTGCCGCCGTCTAAAGTCTTTAAAATCGTGTTGCCGATGCTGGTATATGCTAACATGCCGCCGCGGGTTGAAGCAATTGCCCTGGGCGTGCTGTTTTTGACAGGAAGTTTTAATAACTGCCAGCTTTTGCCGTCATCAGTGCTTTTGAAAAGCCCAGTATTTGTTGTTAAAAAGATTACTCCTGCAGACTGATCATCAAGTGCTAATTTATAAAACTGTTCTACTGTTTTTGAAGTAAAACTCAGGACGCTACCAAGTCCTGTTAGTGATTCCGTAAGATTGCTCCACTTTGCCCCGTTATCAACGCTTTTGGAAAGCCCCTTGGTTCTGCTTAAAACATAGATAGCTTTGTTATTGTATCTTACTTTTAGTATCTGATCTTTAAAATCATAAACAACAAGCCAAGTATCTCCCCCGTCAATGCTTTTAATTAAGACGCCTGAATTGAGCGCTGCAAAAAGTTCTCTGGGGTTAGTCGGATTTGCAGTAATGCTATTTACTGAATTGTTTAAACTTGCTTCGCTGTAAACCTCTTCCCAGGTCAAACCACCGTCTCTGGATCTGACAATTCTGCCATGATTGTTGTATACGCCTGTTGTGAAAATAATCTGGGTGTTGGAAGGATCAAGAAAATAGTCGTAAGCTGTTATCTTTGAAAGAATCTGTCTCCATTTTGCCCCGCTATTACTTGATTTCCAAAAACCGTTATTTACTGAAGCAAGGTATATAACTTCATGGTTGCCGGGTTCAAAACCCATTTCAGAAACCAAAAGATTTGAAATATTAACTGTTGATTTTTCTGTGGCATTGCTTTGCTGCCAGGAACTTCCGCCGTCAGTTGTTTTCATTGTTCCCAAAATACCGCTGCTGCCAAAAATACCGCAGCCTGCTGAAAGAAAAAATATTGCCGAAAAAAGAATGATATTTTTTTTCATACTATTTCAATCCTAAAAACAAACGCTCTAAAATTAATTTTTTGTTTAAATTCTGCTTTAACCCAACCAAGGAATCAAGCAGTAGTTGAAGATTTGAATATTTCTGAACCTCTCCGGAAAGAAAACTGTCTCTTTCAGTACTGATCCAATCTTCAAACAAAGCCTGCAGCTCTTCAGTTTCTTTTTCAGCGTACTCTTTGATGCTTAAAAACCTTCCTGTCAAAGGCTCTTTTAAGACCTCTTTAAAAGATTTGGCAACTTCACCTGCAACTATTTGTTTGGAACTGTGAAAATATATGTTTTGACATCTGGAAACAATTGTCGGCATCAAAGATTTTTGGTTGCGGGAAAGAAGAATAATTATCGAGCTGGAATTAGGTTCCTCAAGTGTTTTTAAGATGCTGCTCGAAGCCTCATCTGTAACGTTCTCAAAGTTTTGAATGATCGCAACTTTTTTCTGGTATCTAAAAGGTTTTAAAGAAAGCTCAGAGATTAAAGAACGCATCTCTTCAATCTTCATCTTGCTTTGATCAATAATGATGAGATCGGGATTAAATTGTTCTCTCTCTTTTTCTGAAACACCCAAAATCATTCTTGCAAAATCAACAGCCAGTTCTCTTTTTTTTTCTTTTTCAAAACCAGTAAAAAGATAAGCGTGCGCAAGCTTGTTATTCTTCAACGCATTCTCTAGAAAAAGCTTTTGATTTTTATACCCTGAAATACTCCACATATATCTAAAGTATAGCACAAAAGTAGGCGTTTTTTTCTATAGACAACAGGAAGAACCCAAAAAATTTTCTGTTATCTTGCGCTTAAAATGCTCTTTTTGTAACTTTCAAGGTTATCCAAAGCAATACCCGTACCTTTGGCAACGCAAAGGATGGAATCTTCAGCAACATAAGCTGGAACACCCACTGCCTGAGAAATCATTTTATCTATATTCCGAAGCAAGGAAGAACCACCGGTTAAGACCATCCCCTTATCAATGATGTCAGAAGCAAGTTCAGGCGGAGTTTCCTGCAAAACTGTGCGTACTGCCCTAATTATTTCTCTAAGCTCATCCTGAACAGCTTCAACAACCTCATTTGTTGAAATACTAATACTTCGCGGTAAACCCTGGATCATATCCCTCCCTTTTATCTCCATGGATTCTTCTTCATCAACCAAAGTTGCTGAACCGATATTTATTTTTATCTCCTCTGCAGTTCTATCACCGATTGCCAAGCCGTGTTTTCTGCGCACATAATCAACAATGGCCTGATCAATCTTGTTCCCGGCAACACGCACTGAGGTAGATGTGACAATGCCGCCTAAAGATAAAACTGCAACATCAGTTGTTCCTCCGCCAATGTCTATGACTAAATTTCCTGTTGCTGAAGCAATAGGAATACCTGCTCCAATTGCTGCGGCAACTGTTTCTTTGATGACATAGGCTTCTTTAGCGCCAGCTGCCCTGGCTGCATCAATTACAGCTCTTCTCTCTGTTGAAGTAATACCTCCGGGAACTGAAATCATAACTTCAGGGCGGAAAAAATGAACATTGCCCAAAGCTTTGTTAATGAAATATCTAAGCATGGCTTCAGTAACTCTGTAATCAGCAATGACTCCGTCGCGCATAGGACGAGAAGCAATGATTGTTTCCGGAGTTCTGCCAAGCATTTCTTTTGCTTCAGAACCAACAGCTAAAACACGGTTATCATCTAAGGTAACAGCAACAACAGTGGGTTCATTCAAAATGATCCCCTTTTTTGGCACATAAACCAAAGTGTTCGCTGTACCCAAATCAATTCCAATTTTTTTAGAAAGCATACTATTCCACTCTTTCTATATCCGCTCCAATTGCTTTTAGTTTGTTAACAATGTCTTCGTAGCCTCTTTCAATGTGCTGTATTTCATGCAAAGTGCTTTCTCCATTTGCAACCAATGCTGCTATGACTAAAACCATTCCGCTGCGAACATCCAAGGAACTAACATCTGTTCCTGAAAGCTCTGTGGGTCCGCTAATTTCTGCGCGATGCTGATCAATGATATGTGCTTTGGCACCCATCTTTGAAAGCTCGTGAATATATCCAAGTCTTCCTTCATACATCCATTCATGCAACTGGGTTGTTCCTTGAGCCTGCGTTGCCAAAACCGCGAAAGGAGGAATATAGTCACTCATTAAACCGGGATATATATTCGATGTAATCTTAAAGGCAGCGTATGGTTCTTTAGGCTTTAAAACCTTAACAAAAGTATCGCCAATTTCAATATTTACATTCATCTGCATAAACTGAATGAAGGCTGCTGCCAAAAACTCCGGCTGAACGTTCTGAATCGTTAATTCGCTTTTTGTTGCCGCGGCAAGGTTTATGAAACTACAAGCAACTTCATTGTCATGGATGATCTTAAAATCAGTACCGTGTAATTTTTCAACCCCTGTAATCACTAAATCGTGAGTGCCGATTCCAGAAATTAAAGCGCCCATGGAATTTAACATATGACAAAGACACTGGATATGCCCCTCAGTTGCTGCAAGATGTATTATTGTACTTCCTTCTGCCGTAACTGCTGCCATGATCGCATTTTCCGTTGCGGTAACACTCATTTCAACCATAATGATATTGCTTCCTGAAAGTTTTTTTGCGGAAACTTCCAAGATCTCATTTATCTTTGTTTTTGCACCAAGCATCTCTAAAGCAACTAGATGCGCGTCTATCGGTCTTTTACCAATCAAATCTCCACCGGGAATAGGCATGACCACCTTGCCAAAACGCGCAAGCAAGGGACCAAGCAACAAGATTGAGCCACGAAGTTTTTTAACTAACTCTGCTTCTGGCTTAAACGAATCAACCGCAGAGTTATCAATTGTTAAAACATGATCCTCAAAAGTGACTTTAGAACCCAGTTTTTCAAGAATAATCTTTAAATTGTAAACATCAGATATTTCAGGAACATTCCTAATGACACAAACCTCTTTGGTTAAAAGAGTTGCGCACATCGCCGGTAAAATCGCATTTTTAGAGCCCCCAACAGTAACAGTACCGGACAACTCTCTCCCCCCCCTTATTTTATATGTAGCCATGTGATAGTTTAAGTTATTAGACTTCGCTATTATATCATAGTAAAATACTGTTATGAAATCGCGATCAAGATACTCTTTAATTGCCGCAGGAATTGTGGCTTTTGTTATCCTAACCCCGTTCATTGTGCTCTTTGTCAGTGGTCAAAAATACGACTTCAAAAATGGACGCTTTGTTAAAACCGGAATACTGGGCATCAAGACAGAACCAAAAAATGCCGACATATACATTGACGGTTTCGAACGCGGCAGTACAAACAAAAATATCCGCTTTCTCAGCCCCGGTGACTACACTGTTGATATTAAAAAAGAAGGATACTTTGACTGGAATAAACGTTTAAGCATTCGCCCGCAGTTTGTCACCTGGAACTTTGAAGAAACTGATAATCTTTTTCTCTTCTTAAAAGAACCACAAAAAGAAAAGATTTCTGAAGACGTTCTCAACTTCTTTGCAGGAGAAAAGAAACTTGTATATTTACAAACAGACAAAGTATCTTTTGCAGATATCAGCAGCCCGGAAAAAGCAACAACCCTTGATTTAAAAGAAAAAATCAAAGGAGCAGAGATCATTGCAAGCCCCGATGAAAGTGTTTTTTTAATAACTGACGGAAGGGATAGCTACATACTGGATTCAAGAAACAACATTCTAACAGATATATCAGAATTAGTAAGCAAACAAGCTGCTTTTTCCTCTAAAACCTCTTTTCAGGCTTCAGAAAATGACTTTAAATTCTCAGAGGACAACAAACTCTTCCAGCTTATGAATGGCTCTGTGTATGTTCTTGATTGGAACAAACAGCAAAAAGAGGTTGTTTTAGACAATGTTCTTACTTTTGAAACCAACTCTTCGGGTATATATTTCATCAAGCTTGAAGAATCGCTTTTAGGTATTAGGAGATCATTGGTGCACGCAAATTTTCCTAATTACAATGAAAATATGCTTCTTGAAAACATACCTCCTTTTGTTGAAGCACAAATATATCTGACAAAAAACAACCAGCTCTTTGTTTTAGGCAACAATACTTTGTATGTTTTAAACGAAGAACTGGAAAAAATAGCGCAACATGTAAAAGAGGTGCAAATTGAGAACAACGAAAAGATTTTCTTTAACACCGGAAATGAGATTGATGTATACGATACAAGCGGCGGCGAAACAAAACTTGTCACCAGGTCTTTGCAGGAAATATCAAACGCAATCGGCAGTAGCGAAACAGGTTGGGTCTTTTATATAAATGACAAGCGCTTACAAAATATTGAATTGGATACAAGAGATCATCAGAATAGCTACACGTTCGCGGAAGTAACAAATGATTCTAAATTCTTTCTCGATTCTTCTGCAAAAAAAATATTCCTCCTAGATCAAGGAGTTCTGACAAAAATAACGATCAGATAACAAAAGGGTTCCGATCCTCAACAGACCGGAAACCCTTTTTGCTTTGCATGTCGTTTCAGAAACTCCAACCCGTCCTATACGGCGGACGGAAGAGCTCTGAGGCGTGCTTCTTCTTAGACCGTGGCCAGATCGAACGAGCTGCATTTCGCTCTGAAATCGAAAGCAGCAGCATCTGCTGTTGATTTTCGGGAACCTTGTATGGTTCTTTCGCCCAACAACCAAGATGCTCGATCTGTCCGTCCTCGTAAAGACGAACATTGCTTGATTGGTGAGAAAGCGGCTTGCAACCACAGGGGAACAAATCAACATGCTTCAGCCTAAGATCAATGTAGTGCCTCTTGTCCGCACCTCTTCTGTTGCGATGCATGCTGTCCATCCCCGAGATGTGGCGAAAAACCGCGGCCCAGAAAACAGTGCAGTTATCCGACATTTTCTTACTCCTCCATACGTTTTAGGGTTGCGCCCCAAGTTCGCCGAACCAAACAAAAATCCCAGCGTTGGCTCGCTGGGATAATCTTTTAAAAAATAGAAAATTACCGCAGCGAAACAACCCTGGAGGAAGTAAAGTAATACCAAAAATTTGGCATTGAGTATTTCGTTGTTGGTAATTTGTCAGAAATCATAGTGAAATATTACACTTTTCCCAAAGCTTCGTCAATAGCTTGGTTAACAAGCTTGTCTGCCAAAACATTTTTCTCTCGATGTACATGTGTAAACGTAACGTTTTTAAAATTGCGTGTGAGCTTTAAAACCTCCGATATCAAAGGCTTCAGGGTTTCTTCACGAACTTTGTACAAACCGTTAAGCTGTTTAACAACAAGCTCGCTGTCTAAATAGCAGAGAATGATTTTCTTGCCTATACCAGAAGCTCTTTGCAGCGCTTTTATTAAAGCAGTGTATTCAGCAAAATTATTAGTTTGTTCACCAATATATTCTTTAAGAGTTTCAAGCTCTAATCTCTTACCGTTTTCATCTTCAAGATAGAAAACAGCGCCAATCCCAGCAGGTCCGGGATTCCCCCTTGCTCCGCCATCCGTATATATAACTAAATGCGTTGGTTCTTCTGTGATATTCATGTTATTTTTTGTAATCTATTATTCTTAATTTAACATTGCTGTTACCGTTCCACTCATCCTTTATCATCTCAAAAACAATATCAATCTTTTGACCCCTTTGCAAATCCTGCGCTGATTTTCCAAAACCAAAAGCAATGGCTTTAAAGATCTTCCCCGAATCTGAGCTTAAAGTTAGCTGCAAGTGCTTTAAATCTTTGCCAACAAGTTTTTGATCCTTAACCTCCAAACCTTTTAGCAACAACTTTGGTTTTGGGTTATCCACGCCAAAAGGCTCAAAAGCTTCTAGCATCTCCGCATTCTTTAAGGTTATATCCTCTGCTTTAACCTCTGCTTCAATCTCAATTTCTTTTTGTGTGTCTTCTGTATTCAAATTCTGATCTGCAAAATCAAGAAGATTTTTGTAGAATAAATCAATGTGTTCTGTTTTAACAGTAAAACCAGCAGCTGCTGCATGCCCACCAAACTTAAGCAGGTGTTTTTGGGAATATTTTAAAGCTTCAACAATGTTAAAGTTTGCAACGCTTCTTGCAGAACCTGTGCTTTCTGTTTCTCCACGCTCCATTACTAAAACCGGCTTACCAAATTCTTCTGTTAGTTTTCCGGCAACCAGACCAACAACTCCCTTTGGCCAGTTAATTCCTGAGGCAAGGAGTATTTTTCTTTCTGAGATTAAAATTAATTGCTCGCGAGCCTCAGACATGACAACCTCAGTAATTTTCTGTCTTTTTGTATTTAATACTTCAAGATTTTTTGCAGCCTCAGCTGCTTCTGAATACCCGTTTGCAATCAAAAGATCAAAAGCCGAAGAAGCGTGCTCAATCCTCCCCGCCGCATTTATACGAGGCGCTATGATGAAACCAAGAGTATATGTATCCAAAGTCTTTGAAGTCATGCCAGCAAGCTGCAACAAAATCCTTAAACCAAGCCATTTTGTTTTAGAAAGCACCTTCAAACCAAACTTAACCAGCAACCTATTTTCAGAAAGCAGAGAATGGCAGTCTGCAACAGTGCCAATTGCAACTAAATCCAAAAGCCATTTTTCCCAACCTGAGGGTAAATCGTGCTTTTCTTTTCTGGAAAGAATTGCAGAAGCCAACTTAAAAGCAACACCAACACCAACCAGCTCGCGATATGGATATTTTTCTTTTGGATTCTTTGGATTAATCAAAGCAAAAGCATCAGGAATCTCTCCTGTAATTTCATGGTGATCTGTAATGATTAAATCAATTTTGTTTGCTTTGCAAAACTCAGCCTCAGAAACAGAGTTTGTTCCGCAGTCTACTGTAATAACCAGGGAAACTCCCGCGTCTTTTATCTTTTCAAAAGCCTCTAAGTTTAAACCATAGCCTTCAGAAAAACGATCTGGAATATATGTACCAACAAAAACACCCAAAGCTTCAAAGGTTCTGAAAAGCAAAGCGTTTGCAGTGATTGCATCAGCATCGTAGTCGCTATACACTAAAATCTTTTCTTTTTTTTCAATGGCAGTCCAAATCCGATCAACAGCTTTGTGCATGTCCTTAAAAAGAAAAGGGTCATTTAATTGTTCGTACGTGGGATTTAAAAAAGCCGATATTTCCTTTTCACCGGAAATACCGCGATTTGCCAGAAGCTGAGAAAAAAGGTCTTTTTCTGTTTGTTTCTGTATTCTCCAAAAGCGATTCATGTATTCATTGTAGCACAGGAAAGACTGCGCTTATTCAGACAAAGGAAGAGCCGCGTCTCAACAAGTGAAACGCGGCTCTAGCTTCAGACCGCGAGGGTCTAAACATCTGATGAATGACGCAAGCTACTTGTCGTTGTCAACGACCAGGAAGTGGAAGCTCTCGCCCCACTCGTAACCGAGGCCGCACAGACCGATGGTCAATCGCCGTTTCGAGCGATCCCTGCCGAGAATGAGATGCCAGAGATCGCCGTCAATCTCGAAGATCACGGCCAACGGGTCGCAGAGCTGCTTCTCCGGATACTTCGTGGCGTAACGAAGCGCGGTCAATGGCGAAGCAAACTTCTTGCCCGCCACGTTGATACGCATCATCGCAGCGCGTGTACCGACCCACTCGTTGAGACACACCTCCTGGACGCTCTCTACCGGTTCCTCGTTCAAAGGAAACATCTCGAGTGACAGACCGATGAAATAGCTGTCGAACTTGCCGTCCGTGATTGCCTTCTCCGCGAGGATCTCTCGGAGCAACAGGCCAAGTCCGTTGTTGAACATCATCTGAAACTCGCCGCCGGCGTGAATGATCGCCTGGATCTGGTCCTTGGTGAGCTTGCGGAGGATCGGGTCCAAAAGACCTTTCACCTGTCCGATTTGCTCATCTCGTGCCATCTCCACCGGGGTTTCCGACGTGATCACAGTTCGCGTCATCGTCATATCCTCCTGAAGGATACTGCTACCTTGGCTCGTGCAAAGGTACTCTGCTCGGAAGTGAGCTAAGAGTTTCAAACATACATCCAGGATATATATCTAAAACCCTAAGCCCAATAACTTAATAAACTAATATACCACAAAAAAAAGCCAGGCATCAAGACACCCAGACCATCTTCAAACACCTTTGGTTATACCAACTTTTCTTCCAAAATCGGTATTAAGCTAACGCCTGTCATCTGCTCTGGTTTAGGCATACCAAAAAGCTCCAAAATTGTCGGCGCTATATCAGAAAGCGCTCCTTCAGGCATAAAGCCTGCCAATGTATCGTATTCAATAACAGCGGGCTTTGCTCTCTTAAACTCGTTTGCAACCAAAACAAAAGGAACAGGAGAAGTCGTGTGATCTTTGTTAATTTCCCCTGTGTTTGTGTTTATCATCAATTCTGCATTTCCATGATCCGCGGTTATAATCAAAGCGCCTTGCAGGGGTAGGATTGCTGCCGCAATTTTACCGATCTCTTCATCGATGGCTCTTACTCCTTCAATTGCGGCATTGAGATTTCCTGTATGCCCTACCATATCTGCGTTGGCAAAGTTTACAACATAGAAACTGTCGTCGTTATGAGTAATGCGATCAATCAAGGTGTCAGATAGTTTTGCCACGGACATTTCCGGCCTGTCTGAATAGTTGTTGGTATTGTCAGGACTTGAGATAATGACGCGTTCTTCTCCTGCCAATGGATCCATTTTTCCGCCGTTGAAAAAAGAGGTTACGTGCGCAAACTTTTCGCTTTCTGCGGCATGGAATTGTTTCAAGCCTGCTTTTGAAACAAGACTTGCGATATCATTGTCAATTGTAATTGGTCCAAAAGCAACATCTACTTTTAAGTCAGGCATGTATGAGGTCATGGTTACAAAACAAAGATTTTGCAGAGCTTCATGTTTTTGCGGAATATCCATTCTTTCAGGCGCAACAAAAGCAACGGTTAATTGAATGGCGCGATCCTGTCTGAAGTTAAAGAAAATTACAGCATCATTTGCTTCAATCTTT
>JAKCAE010000001.1 GCA_021842385.1 bacterium | reverse complement strand
CCAACCGCAAGCATTTTTCCAAACATATCCGGCGCCATATTCGCAATCCTTAAACCTCTGAAAGCAAGGATTAAAAAAAGACCAATGAGCAACCCTGAACGCAAGAACCCAAGCTCTTCAACTGTTACTGCAAATATTGAATCTCCCATGACCTCAGGCAGGTAGTTATACTTTTGTCTTGACTCTGTATATCCCCTGCCAAAAAAACCACCAGAACCAATTGCCACCATAGCCTGATTAATTTGATAGCCAGTGCCTTGTGGATCAAGTTCCGGGTTTAAAAAAGTTGTTAAGCGACTCATTCGGTACGGTTCAAGCTTGATTAAAACAAGCATAGCTACAACACCAGCAACAAAAATCCAGGAAAGATGCTTGATCCGAGAACCGCCAACAAAAAGCATAACAAAAGCCGTTATCGTAACAACCAACATAGTTCCTAAATCAGGCTGCAGAATTATTAACCCGGCAATTGCTCCAATGATTATTAAAGTTGGAATTATGCCATAGTAAAAATCATTAATCTCACTCTTCCTTTTATCAATCCAGGAAGCAACATAGAAGATCAAAGCAAGCTTGGCAATTTCTGCGGGCTGAAAAAACAACGGACCAAAATCTAACCAACGTCTGGCATTACCCACCTTAAAACCAATACCAGGCACAAGCACTAAAGCCAGTAAAACAATGCTTAAGAGAATTAAAAAAGGAGCAAGCTTTTGCCATTTGTGATAGTCAATCTTGCTAAAAATATACATACAAAGGAGTCCCAGCAAAACTCCTTGGGTTAACTGACTAAAAAAATAGTGGGTGTTAGTACCGAACTTGGAAAAAGAAAGCACGGTTGAAGCTGAATAGAGGATAACAAGACCAATTGCAAGCAACGCCAAGACAACAGCCGTAAGCTTGTAATCAACACTCGTCCTTTTTACGCGTCCTCTAATTACTGCCATATTTTCTTGCTTGTTCCTTAAATTGATCTCCGCGATCTTTGTAATTCTTAAACATACCAAAGCTTGATGTTGCTGGAGCAAGTAAAACAATGTCCCCTTCTAAAGCCACTTCCCTAATCTGTTCAAAAGCTTGAGACATATTTTTAGCATCTCTGAATATTTTTCCTGAAAAACCATTTTTCAAAAGCCCTTTTTCTAATATCTCAGAAATCTGACCGAGAAGAATAACTGCCTTAATTTGCTTTAACCTGGAAAGAGCTACAGCATATGCTTCGTAATCAGCGCCCTTGTTAACCCCGCCTATGATTACAATTTCCGGTCTGTTAAAAGCAGAAATTGCCGCTAGCGAGCTTTCCGGGGTTGTGCCAAATGAATCATCAAAGAGCTCTAACCCGCCAAAAGCACCGACTGATTCAAGTCTGTGCTCTAAGCCTTTAAAATCCCTAATTGTTTGTAATATGACCTGATCTGTTAAAGAGTTTTCTGTTTCTGCCACAATCTTGGAAACTAAAATAGCTGCACAAATATTTTGAAGGTTATGAAAACCCGGCAAAGAAAATTCTTTTGCATCAGCATAGAACTGGGTTTTCCCCGAAGAAACCAAATAGATGTGTTTTTCTAACTCTTCCGCAAAGATTCCTTCTTTAATCTTTAAAAACTCCTCTGCTTTGTATATTTTAAAAGGATCTGCTTTTGAAACATCACTCTCTTTAAGTGTTTGAACAAAGTGTTTTTGTGCTGCGCCTAATTTTCCAATGTTCATTGACTCTGTATAGTCACTGTTAATCACAGCATAATCATTTTTGCCTTGATATTTAGTAATGGAACTTTTTGCCTCATAATATTCTGCGCTGTCTTTGTGATAGTCTAAATGCTCGGGAACAAGCATTAAAACCACGGCAATGTGCGGGCTTAAATCCAAATCAGCAAGCTGGAAACTGGAGAGCTCTAAAACAATGTAAGCATCGTCCTCTTCAAGCAAACTTAAAACCTCAGAACCAAAGTTTCCTGCCAAGAAAACTTTTAAGCCGGCGTTTTTCAAAATATCGTAAACTAATTTTGCAGTTGTGCCCTTGCCTTTTGAACCTGTAATGCCGATTATCTTCGCTCTGCTATTTTGCATGAAGAACTTTACCTGAGAAGTAAGCACGACTCCACTTTCTTTTGCTTTCTGAATATACGGATCAGTTAACTTAACACCGGGTGATCTAAAAAGAATTTCCCGGTCAAAGATTTCTGAAAAATCTTTAGCAGAATATTTTGTTCTGACTTCTGGATTTTGATCATATACTTCAAAATCAAGGTTTTGTTTCTTTAAAAAAGCAGCCACAGCCTGCCCTTCAATTCCAAAACCCAAGATGCCAATCTTTTTTTGTTGTAAATCAGTAATATTCATTTAAAGATGTTTTCTTAAAACTCTGCCTGATAGTTTTTGGGTTAATTCCCCATTAACTAATGCTTTGTGACCATTTACTAAAACAAGATCAATACCGCTTGCTTGTTGAAAAGGGTTTGAAAAATTTGCTTTAGAGTTAATGTCTTTGTTGAAAACAACAATATCTGCGTAGTTATCAACCTTTAAACTTCCTCTGTGACTTAAACCAACTTTTTCTGCTGGCATTGAAGTCATCTTTTTAATGGCCTGCTCTATGCTGCATAGATTGTTTTTTAAAACCAGGCTCAAAAATTTTGGCATAGAACCAAAACACCTTGGATGCACCAATGATTCTCTTCCTTTAAGCGCAAAACCAGCGCCATCTGTGGCAATGATACCAAGCGCATGCGCAAGCAAAGATTCAACCTGTTTTTGATCCAAGTTCCTTTCAAATACCAAAACCTCGCTACCGCCTTTTTCCACAATATTTAAAAGCGCGTCTTCAACATCAACGCCCTGTCTCTGAGCAATCTCAGACAAAGTTTTGCCGTTTACATTTAAAGACATGGTTGTGCTGGCTATGAATATGGAAGCATAATCAATATCTTTACTCTGCAAATACCCTTTTATCTTCCCTCTCTCTACAGGATCTTTTAAGTGTCTAAGCATTGCTTCTCTGCCGCCTTCATAGCTTCACTTTGGAAAATACGTATACAAGACCTGCCAAACAAAATCATAGGGATAGACATCAAAATGTACATTCATCCCTTTTTGAAAAGCATTCTCAAACATATGTAAAGCATCATCAAACAAATGCCAGTTTTCTTTGTTTCTAACCTTAAGGTGAGAAATCTTTAAATTAACTCCGGTTTTTTCAGAAAGATTCAAAGCTTCAGAAATACTTTCCAAAAGCTCATTTGCTTCGGAACGCAAATGCACTGCAAGCATGGCTTTGTGTTTTTTCAAAGTCTCAGAAAGAGTGAAAAGCTCATCAGAAGCAATCGCTGCTTCATGCGCATACGAAAGACCTGACGACAAACCAAAAGCCCCGGCTTTCAGACTTTGTTCCAAAGCGTGAATTAAAACAACCATTTCTTCGGGCTTTAAAGAGCGTACTTCATCTTTAACTAATCCTCTTCTTAAAGTTGAATATCCAACTAAACTACCGATATTTACGCCGAAATTTCTTTTGCTTAATTCATTTAAATATTCTTCAAAAGTAAGCCAATTAAAGTTAACCCCTTCAAGGTTGTGCCACTTTTGAATTGAAAGTAAAGCATCTCTGGAAAGCAAGGGTGCTAAAGATGCCCCGCAATTACCAATGATTGCCGTTGTAATTCCTTGAGCAACCAAGCTATCTAAACTCGGGTTGTCAAAAATCGTCCAATACACATCAGAATGGTTTTGAATATCAACAAAACCAGGAACAACGTATTTTCCCGAAGCATCATAGATTTCTTCAGCGTTTGCTTTTTGCAAATTTCCGATCTGAACAATCCTTTCCTGCTCTATGGCAATGTCTGCTTTAAAAGCAGGGCGACCTGTACCATCTATGATTGTTCCGTTTTTTATGATTTTTGAATACATTTTGTTTTTGTCCCTCCAAATTAAGATTTGGTACCAACGAAATGAATAATGACGCCGAGCATAGCAAAGATCATAGAAACAATCCAAAGACGCATGGTCACTTTAGCTTCAGGCCAACCTGATGCTTCTAAATGGTGATGCAGGGGCGCTGAAAGCAAAAGCTTTCTTTGAAAAACTTTTCTCCAAAAAATCTGTCCGAACAAAGAAAGAGCTTCTATGACAAAAACAATTCCAATGATTGGTAAGACCAATTCA
>JAKCAE010000004.1 GCA_021842385.1 bacterium | reverse complement strand
CTTTTTGAGTACCCTGCGGAATTTGCTCAAAATCCAAGGATATCCCATCCAGATTATTTTCTTTTAGATATTCGGAAACAAAAGTAATTGTCTTTGCTCGCGCTTCTTTGCTTTCAAGCATAGCCTTAGTTTCATCAATTTGCCATCCACGAGCATAGTTATTCAGCATGGCAAAAACTTTCGCCTGCTTATTTGTTGCTCTAATGAACTGAAGGATTTCTTTTTGTCTTTGTGGATTGTCCTCAACAACTAAGCCTTGGCCATTTAAATGCAACCAGTCACCTATTACTAAATTAAAAAGACCGGCATGTGCTTTCAACGACTCAAAGCTTGCCTGTCCCGTATTTATGACGTAAGAAATATACAAAGGGTTTGTAACTTTTGTTTCTTCTGCATTCCTTGATGTTGTCTCTTGCGGAGCTATTGCTTTTTTGGGAGCATAGATTAACAAGATAACCGCGACGGTTACTAAAACCACCGCTAGCCATAGCCATTTCATTTTAACTTTGTTTCGATATTATCAACATCTTTTTCAATATCATCAATTTCCTTTTTGATATGCTTGAGCATGTCCCGCTCAGTTTCAACTTCCTTTTCAGTAAGATCAGTAACTTTTTTCTCATGTTTAAGACCGGAGAGAATAATATGATCTCCGATAAACATAGAGGTAAAAAGACCTGTCATCAGCAAAACAACAGTACCAATAACTATGGAGCCAAGTGAACTTAAATTAATTTCATCGGCAAAGTGCCATACTCCGCGCCAAAAAAGAACCACTCCTATCCCCCCAACTATTGCATAAAAAATTGGGAAATGACTTAGACTTCCCCGGACATGATCCTCTAGTTTATCAAAAAATTCAACTACTGCTTTCATTAACTTAAACATGTGTTTTTCTTTAATTATTCTTTATTAGTTAAAAGGCCACGCGCATCTATCAAAGCAAAAAGTAAAGCTAAAATTATCGGACCGATCAATATACCAATCGGACCAAAAGCACCAATGCCACCCATGACTGAAAGCAAAACCAAAAACGGATGAATCTTCAACCCTTTATTTATTAACACTGGTCCCAGCACGTTATCAATCAAAGAAACTGCAAAGAAAGCCCAAATTGCCATACCCACCGCAAGAGCCGGTTCTGCCGTAAAATACAAATACAGAATTGCCGGAATCATCACAAGCCCTGTTCCAATAGTTGGAATGAAAGCCGCAATAATCACTAAACTTCCCCACAAAACAGGATTTGGTACGCCAAAAATTGCAAAGCCAATCATTGCAACAATGCTTTGCAAAATAGCGATGACAAATTGCCCACGAATAACAGAATTAACTGCATTTTCCATTTTGGAAATAATCTGGGAGTCAACATTAAAAGGAAGCGGTGAAATCGACGTCAACAATCCTTTTAATTTCTTTCCGTCTCTTAAGACATAAAACAGAGTAAAGAGAACAAGTATGAAAGAAAAGACCAAACTAAAGATGCTTGAAAAAATTTGTCCGAAATGATTAAAGAGATATTCAGCTCCCTGTCTGATATAGCTGTTTAAATCAACACTTAAGCCAACCTGATCCAAATGACTCTTAAACAAACTTATAACTCCGGAAACCAAAGTATTGCTATTCCCGTCTGTTATCAAAGAAACATACAGACTCCTTGATTCAACAAATATCTCATAACCAATGAAGGTTATAGGGAGTATTACTATCAGAAAAACAAAAATGGTTGTTGAAAAAGCAGCTAAAAACTCTTGCTTGGTCTGTTTAAACAGCCATTTATATGTTGGCTTGAAAACAATGCCCAAAATCAAAGCAAGTACCAAAATCATGAAAAACGCCTTAAAGATGAACAAATTCAAAAGAATTGCCGCTACAAGCAAAAATATATAGAACCAGGTTTGTAATCTAGTATATTCCATACCCCTATTATACCAAATATATCGTTTTTAAGTGACCCAGAAAATTAGAGCAACCACAGCCATTGCCGAGGTGTGCGCTATTAACCCAAGGTTTTGAACATGACGTTTAACGCCGATAGAAATGCCTAACAATGCTAAAAGAAACAAAACAAAATACACATAAAACTGATTAACATCTTTTAAAGAAAAGATCTGTCCAATTAAACTTACCTTGTAATCCTTTTCTGCCATAAAGCCGAAAGTATCAACAACATTTAGAGAAAGATTTGCGACTGAAGAGATTTTTGAATTACCAGCAAGATCATACGCAGAAACGCTGAGCTTGCCTTGCAACTCTTCTAAAGTTCCGACAAATTTCCCCTGCCAAATCTCTGGACTCTGTGTTGGTTGCAAAAATATATTTTGATCTCCTAAATTTGCTAAGACTTTAGAAGCTTCACCCTGCGTTTGAACTTCAACAATATATTCTCCCTGCGCGGATGGACGAATGTTTGCCTGAGCAATGCTCGGCGCGCTTGTATCTAATTGAATTGTCAAAGTTTTAGAAATCGGGCTTGATTCAACTCCGTTCTTAAAACTCACAACATTAACTGAACTGTTGCCTTCTGAAAGATTTAACTGTGCTACAAATTTCCCCTGGACAACAGGAACAGCAACAACTGCCTCATGGTTAACAAGAACATAAACAGTGTCTGCTCCCGGAGCAAAACCCTTTAGTTCAAAATTTTGATTCTTCGTTAAACTAAAATCAGGATTCTCTAGTAAAGGTGTGGCTAAAGAAATCTTCAGGGGTGTAGGTATAAAAACCTTGGGTGATGCTTGTGACAAAGTTTGATTTGTAGAAAAATCATTTTTCATGACAATTGGTTGATCTATTACAGAACCGAACATCTGCACAACAACTGTTGCTTTCAAACCTTTTAATGTTCCTGAATATATACCTATGCCAATGTCTTGGAAATCTTTGTTTAAAATATTAGCCTTATGCTCGGGACTATTCATCCAAGCGCTTTCCAAGCTTTCAGAGGTGTAGAAATTAACAGCTAAGTTTTCTCCAGCAATGATGTAGTTATACCCTTCTGCTTTAATAAAATCCCAGGGAGTTAAACCAAATGGTGAGTTGTGCGCAAAGTACTGATTCTTAAACATATCCTGTGCTTTAGCTGCAGCAGCCTTTGAAAGCTCTGTGTTCATCCTTAAGTCACTTAAACCAAAGGCTTCTCTGGAATAATTGGTTAGCTGCAAGACATTTTCTGAAGTTAAAGCCGATGAAAATGCTTGATTTTGTGGTAATAGATCAAGGGATAATAAAGTAAGCAGCTTAACAGAAAACATTAAGCCTGCATATAAAGATAAATTCCGATGCGAAACCGCATGCGGTGTGTAGTTGTTACGGGCATCAGGCACAAAAAAATCGCGCAGATGCCTAAAAATATTCATTTATGTTTTGTTTTTGTTTCAAAAGTGTTTTGCGAACTAATTTTGGTTCGCAATCAAATTTGTATTTTCATTATATCATAAAGTTTCTCTCTTGTAAAGAGAAAACCGGCTCAAAAGGCCGGTCTTGAAAAACTAAACCTTATTCAATCTTCAGGCCCCCAGAGAAATCAAACGGATAATTAAGAAAGAAAAAGCAGCACCAAAAATTGTCATAAAAACAGTCCAGACTGAACTTTGCTTAGAATGAGCTTCAGGCAAAATATCACTTGCTCCTATATACAACAAGAAACCAGCAAAAGCTCCAAGGTAAATAACAAGGGTATGGTTTGAGATGCTAAAAAACATTGTTGAAGCAGCTCCAAGAACCGGCGCTAAAGCATCAACAACAAGAAAAACAACAGATCTTTTTATTGTATTTCTATTTTTTAACATAAAAGTCATGGTATTCATGCCGTCCGTAAAATCATGGGCAATCACAGCAAGAGCAACTAAAACTCCGACGACGTTACTTATTTGAAAACCAATACCAATACCAACACCGTCCAAAAAACTATGTCCCGCTAAAGCCAAAGCAGATAAAATACCAACATGAGGATGACTGTGTTCGGCATACTCTGTTTCATGACTGTGATGTATGACTAAAAGTTTTTCCAAAATATGAAATAGCAAAAAACCGACAACTAAAGCAAGCATAACCGGCATTGGATCAAAACTATTTAAATTAACCTGCTCAATAATTCCAGGAAAAATGTCAAAGCTGACAACTCCGAGAATGACACCAGCAGCAAAACCCATGACTAAATGCAGACGATCCTTAAAACGCAAGGCTAAAAAACCACCAAACAATGTTGAGACAAAAGTAAGCG
>JAKCAE010000030.1 GCA_021842385.1 bacterium | reverse complement strand
CAGCGTGATTTAGCAGGGATGTGCGCACCAAAGGATATTTACAAGCAAATCGGAAGAATAATTAACTTTTTAGTTGGAATTGCAACCGCGTATTTGGTGTTTAAACTTGCTTTTGCAGGTTATATCATGGCTGTATTTCAAGGTAACGAGAATGCCATATCAGAAGCGAAAATGACACTGGTTAATAGTATAATAGGGATGATTATTGTTTTTGGCGCGTATTTAATAGTTATGGTTTTCTTTGGAGACATCTTTGGAGTTAATATACGAATACCATTAGGCACAAACATTTTTGGGAAATAATATGAAAAAAAATTTCATCAAAGTTTTAGCAGCAGTAGGTTTGGTTTCCTCTATTTTGACAATGCCGTTTATGACCTTTGCGGCACAACCAAAGATTGATTTTATCGTTGATATTTTTGATAGCACCAAAACTAATTTGATCTCAAAGGTTAAACCGGAAGTTGGTGATGAGATCGTGTTCCGAGTAACTATCAATAATACAACAAGTGATTTTTCTAACGTAAAAATAAAAGTTGTGCCGGATAGCGCATATATGACATTAATAGATACTGCTTATGCATCGGGATATCTTTTTGGGGAGATAAAAGCAAAGAGTGGTATAAAAATGGTTAATGCCCGGGCAATGCTAAAAAAGATTGGTGATTTTAAAACAACAGTAACAGTATCTGCTGACAACGCAACACCAAATAGTCAATCTTTAAGTTTTAATCTTTCAGGATCAGCGCCTGCTGCAAAACCAGAGAACAATGGAGGCGGGTCTTGTGAAATAGATGGTTTTAACACCACAGACTCAAATCTCTGCAATCCTTTGAAAGCTGGTAGTTTAAGTGAATTAGTAAAACAGCTTGTTGAATATATATTGATGGGTATTACAGGAATTGCTTTGGTGACTATAGTTGTTTCTTCTTTTAGAATAGTTATTTCACAAGGGAACGAAGAAGCAATAAAAGGGGCAAAAAACGCTATTACTTGGGCAGTTGTTGGTGTGATATTGGCGCTTCTTGCTTATTCAATCGCCGCTATTATTTATTCAGCACTAAATTAAAAATAATGAGAAAAATTCTTTCAATTCTATTTTTTGTCTCAATCCTAGTTTTGCCGGTTATGGTTTTTGCTGCCACTTCAAATGAATGTCCTGGTACAGAAAAAGTTTTGGGTGGTCTTGCGCCGCTTTTCCATACCAAGATTTGTAGCTTCAATGAAGCTTCAATCTTTTTGGTTAACTTCTTGTTAAGCATAATCGCGGCAGTCTCTGTTTTGTTCGTGATTATTGGCGGCTTCAAGTACGTAACTTCAAATGGAAACGAAGAAGCTGCTTCAAAAGGCAGACAGACAATAACCAACGCGATTATTGGTTTGGTTATAGCCATGCTTTCATACACGATTATTCGGGTGGCAGTCAATACTTTTTCAAACAGCTTTAGCCAGTCGTCTTCCGCAACATCAGCGGCAACAAGCACGGCAACCCCGGATTCAACAAATCAATCAAACACTGCTCAGACCGCGTATAATAATTTAGTTGCAGGAGTTGTTTTAACAGCAAAGGCTGATGGGTCCTTAATTGTTAATGCAAGCGGTGATGCTTCTGATATTCAGGCTACTTGTCCTGATTTTGTCGGAGCACAGGTAAAGGGTTCTGCTATTGTAATGCATTCGGTTTTAGATTCATTCAATACAAAACTTTTTGATACTAAACCAGAAGTTGTAGATGATATGTTAGTAAACGGAAATAATTTTTCAGCAGTTTTAAATTGGGCGGCGAGCTTTAATGAGCCATTAATCAGAAATGGTGAAACAGATTCAAGCGTTGTTGTGCATTTGGAGTATGATCCGGGTGCAGGCTGCTCGGTTTTAAAGATAGACAAGACCTTTAACTCAAGCGAAGCAATGGCTTCTGGTGGTATTTAAGTGAACAATTTCCTTTTTGCTAATTATTATTGTATAATTAAAGAAACGGAAGGGGGTGAGAAGTTTGAAACTAAGCAAAATTAATTTCCTAAAAGTCGGCGAAGTAATATTGGCATTAGCATTGGTGTTGACACCAACAGCCTTTGCTTTAGCTGAGTTGTATCAGCCGGGTTGTTCTTCGTTTGGCGGCGCATTACGTTGTGACTCTGCAAACACAGGCATTAACGACATTATCGTTAAAGTCTTGAATATTTTGTTGGGAGTTGCTTTCTTGGTTGCCGTGTTGTTCTTGGTTATTGGCGGTTTCCGATACATCACCTCAGCAGGTAATGAAGAAGTTGCTGGTAAAGGAAGAGCTACAATTATCAATGCCTTAATTGGTATTGTTGTAATTATCCTTTCATATGTCATTGTCCAGGTTGTTGCAAGAACAGTCACCAACTCTGGTAATACGGCAGGCAGCCCTACCTAATTAACATTACTCTTAGTAAGAGAGCGAGGTGAAAAAATGAAAAAAAGAATTTCAACATTGGTATTCGCATTAATCTTGGGTGGAACAAGTCTTTTTGCTTTTTCACCTCTAGCACCCGAAGTTTTTGCAGCAGCTGACCCCTCAGGTATTTGTGGTAATTCCACGCTAGGAACATTGCAGAATGGAACTATTTTAGTGCCTGATCCAAAAACTGGATTATGTATTCCGGCAAAAGCCGGCGATGCTAACAGACCTGACACAGTTAACACCTTGCTGATTAGGATCATTAATATAATCCTTTCAGTGTCAGCAAGCTTTGCCATCCTCTTCATAGTTATTGGCGGTTTCCGATACATCACCTCAGCAGGTAATGAAGAAGTTGCTGGTAAAGGAAGGCAAACACTTGTAAATGCCATTATTGGTTTAGTCATAGTTATTTTGGCATACACAATTGTTCGTATTGCAGTTAATACTACAAGCAGCGGCGGATTCTTTGGTTTTTAAAGATATATTAAAAAAGCCCCTAGAAAGGGGCTTTTTTAATTCCTCAACAAATGTTAATATTCATTAAGCCAAAGACTTAGGCCGACGTGGCGGAATTGGCATACGCGCATGCCTTAGGAGCATGTTCCCTAACGGGATTGAGAGTTCAAGTCTCTCCGTCGGCACCAAAGAGAAAAGATAATATATTAAAGAAGAAATATGAGCAAATTTTTTAAAAATGCAGGAATAGTGGTTTTGATTTTCGTGGGCATTGCTTTAGTCGCTGCAAGTTTTAGTAGCGGGGTGAAAACTAAAGAAGTTGGTTTAAGCACAGTGGTTGATCAGTTAAACAAAGGGGATGTTGTTAAGATTGAAATCAGCGAATCCGATACCAGCCTTTTGGTTACGTTAAAGGATGGTACTAAAGAGATTACAACAAAAGAAAAGAGCGTTTCCCTCTTTGATACCTTAAAAAACAGAGGTGTTCCAGCTGAGAAAATAAACGCGATAGATATAACCCCGATAACCAGAGGGCCGGTTTCAACAATTTTTAGCGCTTTGCTTCCTTTCTTGTTACCCTTCTTGATTTTCATAGTCTTAGTGTATTTTTTAATGCGTAATGTTCAGGGTGCTAATAACAAAGCAATGTCTTTCGGACAGTCTGGCGCAAGATTGCAGGATGAGAGAAAGAAAAAAGTTACTTTTAAAGACATCGCAGGAGTAAAAGAGGCCAAAGAAGAATTAAAAGAAGTTGTCGAGTTTTTGAAGTATCCGCAAAAGTTTTTACAGTTAGGTGCAAGAATTCCAAAGGGAGTTTTGCTCTTAGGTTCTCCTGGAGTTGGTAAGACTTTGCTTGCCAGAGCAGTTGCTGGAGAAGCAAACGTTCCTTTCTTTCACATGTCAGGATCAGAGTTTGTTGAAATGTTTGTAGGAGTAGGAGCCTCACGCGTTAGGGACCTTTTCAAAAAAGCCAAAAGACATGCTCCTTGCATTGTTTTCATTGATGAAATAGATGCTGTGGGTAGACAAAGAGGAGCAGGCTTAGGAGGTTCGCATGATGAGCGTGAACAAACATTAAACCAAATTCTTGTAGAGATGGATGGTTTTGATACTGATACTAATGTTATTGTCATTGCTGCAACAAACAGACCAGATGTTTTGGATCCTGCCCTACTTCGTCCTGGACGCTTTGACAGACAAGTTGTTATAGATCCGCCGGATATTAATGACAGAGAACAAATTTTGCTCGTGCATGCTAAAGGAAAACCTTTGGCAGAGGCTGTTAATTTAAGAAAAATTGCTGAAAGAACAGCAGGTTTTTCGGGTGCAGACCTTGCTAACCTTATTAACGAGGCAGCAATTCTTGCTGCCCGTTCAAACAGCAAAGAGGTTACTGAAATTAATTTAAAAGAAGCGATTGAAAAGGTTATGCTTGGTCCGGAAAGGAAGAGTCACATTCTTTCTAAAAAAGAAAAAGAAGTTACAGCATATCATGAAGGCGGTCATGCTTTGGTTGCTTCTGTCTTGCCAAATGCAGATCCCGTACATAAA
>JAKCAE010000041.1 GCA_021842385.1 bacterium | reverse complement strand
AAGGCTAAGAAGGCGCTGTCCCAATTCTTGAATCAAGAGATGCCTATCGGTTGGGCACTCGCCCTTCTGGCCGCCCTTCGCGGTACGAAGTATGTGGCCATTGTCAGCGACGACGGTCACCATGATCATCCGGCAAGCACGACACTGGACTACCTGAGCTGTGCAAGTGCACGTGAAGACCGTCGGTTCACTATCAACGGCGCACGGCTCCTGCTCTTCAACGGTATGTCATCGTATCCCCTGAAGTGCCCTGACTGCGACGGGACTGAACACCCCGCCCCAACTCCTGATCGTTGCCAAACCTGTCGCGGAAGAGGCTCCATACCCAAGAACGGCAAGAATTGGGGTCGCGTGCTAGAGCGCCTCTTGGATGACACCGAGTGGTGGAAGCGCGACGATTAGTGAACTCTCCAAAGGCTTGTTCGCAGCCTGACAACAAAATGCGAAAAATCCTAAATGTACATATTTAGGTCACGTTATTGAAAAATAACGTGGTAGTCTAAGAATTATGTTCTTACTGATGAGTCCAAAAGGACGAAACTACTAAGCACCTCAATTTAACTCGAGTACTCTTCTTTTAGATCTTCCTTAAAATCCTTGTAAAGCTTGGTTATCTTAGGATCAATAACTAACCTGCAATAGCCATAATCCCTGTTCCTGTCATAGAAATCACGATGATTTTCTTCTGCCTCGTAAAAATGCTTTAACGGCTCAATTGCCGTAACAATCTCCCCTTTATATTTACCGCTTTCTTGCAAATGCTTTTTAGAATCTTCAGCAGCTTCTTTCTGCTCTTGGTTTGCATAAAAAATAACGGAGCGGTATTGCGGACCTATATCACTGCCCTGCTGATTTAGTGTTGTCGGGTCGTGCACTGCCCAAAAAACATCTAGAATCTTCTGAAAAGATATTATCTCTGGATCAAAATGAATTTTCAAAGCTTCAGTATATCCTGAATTTCCTGTGCTAACCTCTTCATAGGTTGGGTTGTCCTTACCTTCTCCAGCATAACCCGAAATTACTGACTCAACCCCTTTAAGTCTTTTAAAAACAGCTTCAATGCACCAAAAACATCCTCCTGCTAATACTACTGTTTCTGATTTCATTAAATTATCTCCTATAGTGCGCGTAAATTAAACTTACTATCTTAACTAAATTAATAGCTATCAAACCTGCTAAAAGCCAATAGTCAATGCTGTGGTTGAACAGTTGGTAGAGTACGCCCAAGGATAGCACTATTGTACCTGCTAGAAGAGCTGAGCGGTTGGAAAAATATCTGTGGTTTAAGTCTCTTTCGTCAAAAGTTTTGCCCTCTCCTACAAAAGACATTGCCACAACATAAAGAACCAACAGAGCTGAAATTGATAGCATCATTCCCATGCTCATACCCTCTGGATGAGGCTGGACTAAAAAGCCAGTTAATAATCCAATAAACACGAGCAAAATCAATAAATATGTAATTATTTTCATATGGTTATGATATATAAAAAATGTCTTCTATGGAAACTTTAAAAAAATTGGCAAGTTGCATTGCAAGCATTAAAGATGGAGTATAATTACCTTTCTCTATGGCAATGATAGTTTGTCTGGAAACATTAACAGCCTCAGCTAGTTCTTCCTGAGTAACGTCTCTCTTCAACCTTAAATTTTTAATATTATTAAAAATAGGCATATTTTAATTTTAACCAAAAGTGAAAGTAAACGCTTCAAATCCTTTTTGAGGAATCAATATCTCAATTACATGATCTGTGTAGTCTTCTGAATCAAAAAGAGTATAAAGCTCAGAATCATTAACAACAACGTCTGGATATGCTTTACCATCAACTGATATACGAATACTTTGGGAGTCTTCGCTCCGAGCTACCATATGTAATTTACCTGAGTTAAATTTTAATCTGATTTTAGCGTTAGATTGTTCCGATACCACACTTTCTGCAGTAAAACGCCACGTGCCCTCTAAAGCAAAGTTATTCAATTGCAAGGTTTCCGGGAAGTTAAAATATTTTTGGGAGATAGATGCTTTTTGTTGATCACTTAAAAACTCCAAACGATTTGTCCCAAAATACATCTCCGGAGAACCTATTTTTTTCAAACCAGTTCCTGCTGACATCATCTGATCATCTGTTAGTTCTAAATCTAAACCGAGTAATTGGCGAATGGCCTGCTCTGTTTTATCATATTCCCCCTCGCCAAAGTGAACATAGACAATCTTACCTTTTTGGTCTATCAAATACTCAGCGGGCCAGTACTGGTTATTATACGCGTTCCAAGTAGCATACTGATTGTCTTGAGCTACAGGATAGTGAATATTAAAACGTTTCACCGCAGCAACAACGTTAGCATACTCCTTCTCAAAGCCAAACTCCGGGGTGTGCACTCCAACCACGACCAACCCTTTATCTTTGTATGTATCATACCATTTATTAACATATGGGATTGTCCGTATACAATTAATGCAAGAGTACGTCCAAAAATCCACTAAAACCACTTTCCCTTTTAATTCGGAAGTACTTAGCTTCTCCGAATTTATCCAATTTTGTATATTGAAAAAATCAGGAGCACTGCCATAATCTTTTAATTCTGTTTTCATCATTGATTCTTTTTTAGATTGCATATCTGTACTCTGCATGGCTTCTACAGTTTTCATCGGAACTTTTTTAAGATCCAAATATAAACCAGCAGCAATAAACAAGACTATTAAAATTAAAACGTAAGGTAATATTTTTTTCATTTTAGTATTTAGGTAATGATATTTTTGGGAAATATTCTGCAAGGTAAGCTTGCAAAATCAAATCGTAGTTAAAGTACATAGAAATTGCCAGAATAATAATTAGCAGACCAAAAACTTTTTGTAAGTGACCAGAGTATTTGGTAAAGCTTTTTATTCTGGTGGTGATATACTGACTGCCGTACGCTATTAAGAGCATCGGCAGAGCAGCTCCTAAGGCATAAGCGGTCAAAAGGACACTTGCAGAAACAATACTATTGGTTGTTGCGATCAAAGCTAAGATTGAAGCTAATATAGGACCAGCGCAAGGTGTCCAAATGATACCCATACTTAAGCCGACCATAAGCCCGCCTAAAGTGCCTGTATATTTTGTGTGTGCTTGCGAAACTGAATTAATATACGGATTCAAAAAAAATATTAGTCTTTCAAAAATAGCTGGTATTAAAAGAAAGAATCCGAAAATCAGCAAAGATATGATGCCAAGCAATCTAAGGTTGCTCTGAGAAAAACCTAAGACTCTTGTAACAACAGAGAAAGCTAAAGAAACAAAAACGAAACTAAGAATAAAACCAAGGGTTAAAAACAACGGTCGCATTTTGTTCTCTCTGCCTATAGAAGCCCCCAAGACAATTGGTAGAACAGGTAAAATACAAGGCGCGCCCACTGTTAATACACCTGCAAAGAACGCAAATATTATCTGTATCATTCCGCTTTATCCAACATTAAACAAGCAGAATTGATACAATACCTCTTACCAGTGGTTGCCCTTGGGCCATCGTCGAAAACATGCCCAAGATGTGCTCCACACTTCGAACAAATGACTTCTGTTCTGCTCATGCCAGCAGAGGTATCTGTATGCATTTCTACGCTCCCTGGAATTGCTTGATCAAAACTTGGCCAACCAGTGCCAGAATCGAATTTTGTCTCAGAAGAAAACAGTTGGTTACCACAAGCAGCGCACCGGAACATTCCTTTCTCTTTAGTATCAACATAAGCGCCACTAAAAGGGACTTCGGTACCTTTTTCTCTCATAATATGATATTGCTCTGGGGTCAGTTCTTTCTTCCAATCTTCATCGCTTTTCAACACCTTATTAGTATCCATACTCTCTCCTTTCTGTACATATATTAATGTGATTAAATATTAATGTCAAGTCAACTTTACATCATGTTTATATGATATAATTATATATATGAGAAGCATTGACGGGATTAAAAAAAATCCGCACTATATTGCAGCAAAACAGCCTGCGGTAAAAACGCAAACTACTCGCAAAACATTTTTTCTGCCAAAGAAAATTCATTTCTTTTCTTTTTTTGACAAAAAACAAATATCAACGATTGCCATAACCTTTGTGGTTACTTTCATATTCTCAATTGCAACGAGTCAAGGTCTTGCTGCAATGAATGCTCCAAAACAAAAAGCCCTGACAACTCAAGAACTTCCAAGAAAATCAAACGAGCTTGCCATTCTTGATCAACCAGATATCCCCGTGTTTGATCCAAATGTGCACCTTACACCTGATGAAGTATATCTGCCTAAAGAAAACTTAATTCTTCCTGATCCTTTAAAAAAGAGGAAAGAGTTCTTAGAAAAATATCTCAGGGCCAAAGGAACTCCTCTGGCTGATCACGTTGATGCAATTTCAGTGCAAAGCCAATGGAAACTAATTATTGCTATTTCGCGCGCTGAAAGCTCCTTTTGTAAACATCAGGTCACAAACAATTGCTGGGGTATTGGC
>JAKCAE010000006.1 GCA_021842385.1 bacterium | reverse complement strand
AATGCGAAAGACATCAGTTTTGTCAGAGTTACGGAAAAAATGGCTGACATTCAAGAATATATCTTGGCGTTGATAAAAAAAGGGTATGCTTACAAAACAGAAGACGGTTCAACATATTTTAGTATAGAAAGATACCAAAAAGACTTTGGCGACTATGGCAATCTAGTTGGTGAAAAATTCTTAGAGGGCAAAAAAATAGGAGCCCGAGTTAAAGTTGATGAATACGACAAAGAAAACCTTTCTGACTTTGCGCTCTGGAAAGCCCATGCTTCTGATAATGCTAAAATCTTCTGGGAACACAAAGAACTGGGCCCAGGACATCCTGGTTGGCATATTGAGTGCAGCCTGATCAACTATCTAAAATTTCCAGATGGCACAGACATTCACACTGGCGGCGTTGATTTAATTTTTCCCCACCACACAAACGAAATTGCCCAAGCTCAGCCCATACACAAACCCTTTGTAAATTATTGGGTGCACTCAGAACACATTATGGTAAATGGTGCAAAGATGGCAAAGTCTGCCGGTAACTATTTCATTCTCAAAGATTTAGAAGAAGAAAAAATTGCTGATGGGCTTTCTTTAAGATATTTGGTTTTGCAATCGCATTACAGAAGCAGATTAAATGTCACCAAAGAAAGTTTGCTTGCCGCAAAAAATGGTTATGACAACATTGTTAAAGAAGTAGCGGCTTTAAAGAATAAAGCTCAGGACTTTGATGCAAACGTTGGAATTGTAAACAAGGCATATTATGAAAAGTTTAAAGATACGCTTAATGATGACATCAATACTCCAGAAGCTCTAGCTATTTTCCACGAACTTCTAAAATCAACGCTTCCTGAGAAAGAAAAACTCCAGACCATATACAAAATGGATGAGGTTTTAGGACTGAATCTAGAAAAAGCAGCAGTCTCAGAGGTGGAAATAGCTGAGGGACAATTCCCTGCTGAATTAAAAGACTTATTTCAAAAACGTTTATCTGCAAAAGAAAAAAAAGACTTTGAACTTTCTGACAAGCTTAGAAAAGAAATGGAAGACCTTGGTTTTAAAGTTATTGATACCAAAGAAAGTATGCGAGTGTATAAAAAATAAAAACTTTGAAAACCGCTTGTTTGTAAACAAGCGGTTTTTTAGTACGTACATAAATGCGATCCTTGATATGACTATAGTTTTAAGCTAAAATTAACCAGTTATGAAAGCTTTCTCCTGGAACAACATCCCCAAACCCTTAGTCTGCTTAGCCCCGATGTCCGGGGTCTCAGACTCTCCCATGCGCTTAATGGCCAAGAAACTTGGTTCTGATTTGGAATTCTCGGAATTCATTTCTGCAGCAAGCCTCTTCTACAAAGAAGAAAACGAAAAAAGCTTTAATCTAGCCCGTTTCGAAGAAACAGAGCGACCATATATAATCCAACTGTTTGGGAATGTTCCGGAACATTTTGAAGTTGCCACCAAGATTTTAAATGAACGTTTTAACCCTGATGGTTTTGATATTAACTTTGGCTGTCCCGCAAGATCTGTTGTTCATTCTGGGGCAGGTTCTGCTTTGTTTTTAGAACCCGAGAAAGCAAAAGAAATCATAGAAACAGTCAAAAGAGCAAGCAACGGAAAACCAACCTCTATCAAAATTCGTGCTGCTTTTAAAAATGTTTCTGCATTAGAATTCATAGAAAAGATAAAAGGAGCACCTTTTGAAAACGTAACCTTACACATGCGCACCTATGAACAACTACACACTGGTGAACCAAACTGGGAAATTGCAAAACAACTAAAAGAAAAACTAAAACCCTTAGGCATCCCTTTAATTATAAACGGCGGATTAAACACAGCTGAGAAAGCAAAAGCTGCTTTAGAATACACCAAAGCAGATGGGGTTATGATTGCTCAAGCTTCCTTGGGAAACCCTTTCATATTCAGAGAGATAAAAGCGGTGCTGAGAAATGAAAAGATTCCAGAAGTTACTTTGGAAGAAAGAATCCAAACAGCTTTGGAACACGCCAGACTCATGGTCTCCATAAAAGGAGAAAAATATGGAATTACGGAAATGAGAAAACATCTAGCCTGGTATTTTAAAGGCATGCCAAATGTTTCTGAATTAAGAGCAAAGCTTGTTAAAATAGGCTCAATATCTGAGTTAGAAGAAATATTGCGCAGCGAAACTTTTAAGGTTTAAGAAAAAGCGCTTTCAGCATATTCGCGAATACTAGTATATTCATCCAAACCAATAACAATATGATCAACAAGATCAATGCCCATGAGCCTGCCTGCCTCATGGATTTGTTTTGTTACTGCAATATCAGGATCACTGGGAATACTTGAACCTGAAGGATGGTTATGCGCAAGCAAAATCTGTGCTGCATGAGATCTGATAGCTACTTCAAAAACCTCGCGTGGATGAATTAAAGAAGCAACCAAAGTACCCACAGAAACAAGCTCTGGTTCTGCGCACAAACGCATTCTTGAATCAAGGCAAAAAAGCATTAAATGTTCTTTTTTTCTATGCCTTAAAAACCCGGAACACATTTTGTAAGCCTCTAAAACATTAAAAATGCTTCTAGAACGTGCTTTAGGCTTTTCTAAGCTTAAACGGCTTCCTAACTCTAAAGCAGCCTTAATTTGAGCTGCTTTTGCTAAACCAACACCTTTAATCTGCTGAAGCTCTTTTAGGCTCGCCTGATGCAATCCTTCTAAGCTTGAAAACTTAGAAATCAAAACCTGAGCAACAGTTAAAACAGAATCCTTGCCACTGCCTTTTGCCATTACTATCTGCAAAAGCTCTTGCAAAGACAAAGAAGAAGGACCAAGTGCTGCTAACCGCTCTCTTGGTCTTTCAAATTCAGGTAAATCTTGTATTGTCATAACCCTCCATCATCCCTCGCTATACACTTGCTCCAGCCTCCACTGCAAACTCTTGGTATTAAATGCTAATTTAAAAAAGTTTAAATCATCTGAAACTGAAAAATAGTGTATCAAAGAATCGCCATCATGAGACTCATGGCGCATATTAATGCTCTTAATCTTGTAAACTCTGCCATTCCACTTTAAAAGTTTAGGCCAAACTAAATTCTTCTTAAAAACAACAACTACATCAACTGCTTCATCTACTTCAGAAAGCATACAGTTATCTAAAAATTACGCCACGGAACTCATCATTGACGATCAAAGGAACTCCGCGAATTACTGAAACCTGCTCGGCAATTTTTTGCACTGGACAATCATGCTCAACACCATTAACGCAGTGCGCGCAAAGCTTCTGGATGTTCTTTATGATTATATTTTTTGTTTTCTCTAATTCTGACATATATCCCTCTTAAATTATTATTCCAAGTTCCTAATGACCCCAACAACCTTTCCCTGAACAGTCCATTCACTTTGCGGATAGATATTCTTGTAATTCTCATTCTCCGGCTTTAAATACACTCGATTTTGAATCTTTATAAAGCGCTTAACAGTTGCTTCATCGCGTAATAACGCTACAACTATGTCGTTATTCTTAACATCCTTAGTTGGTTTAACAATAACTAAGTCTCCTTCTAAAATTCCGGCATTCTTCATACTGTCACCCCTAACACGTAATAAAAAAACATCTTGTCTGTTTCTAACCAATGTTTGGGGAAGATTAATCCAATCTTCAATGTGTTCTTCTGCAAGCATAGGCATACCAGCCTGAATATTTCCTAAAATCGGAACTGAAAGCATTCCTTTTTGCATTGATCTGCCCAATGTTTCTAAAACCTTGATGCCTCTGGCTTTACCTGATATTTCAATATATTCTTTTTCCTCAAGCTGATCTAAAAGCTTTGAAACAGCATTCTTTGATTTAACCTTTAGAAATCTGGCCATCTCTGAAATTGACGGCGGCAAACTATGCTCCCGTATTTCAGAGATAATAAAATTTAAAAGACTCGCTTGTTTTTCTGTTAACTCTTGCATATTGTTGGAATTGATCCCAGCCTTTTGGCTGGGATATCTAAATAGTAAACGATCGTTCACCTAATGTCAAAATAAAAAATACCTTTGAAAAACAAAGAAATTCAAAAAGGCTAAGACTAGTTATCCACAAAAAGACACTGCCTTAGCAGTGTCTTTAAATATCTATTCAATTTCTTCCACTTCCCCAGCACACTCTTTGCACAAATCTGGCTGGGTCATAGAACGATTACCCGGGTTAAGATGCCTGCCGCATACAGCGCAAGTATCTTCCAAATCCTCATCTTCGTAACCTACCATATACACCCCCTCCCCTCCACTTTTGGTTTACTTATTTTTTAGCTAAGAGGAAATTGATAATATTAACCACAGATTCCCAGATATTCTTCAATATCGGCAATGAAGCTGGTAGCAAAACCACCAAAACTATAATATAAACAAACTCTTTTTGAAGAACCTTAATAATTCCATAAACTAGCAAAATAGCAAGCAAAAAAGAAATCAACGGGTGCAAATTTGCCGGAAAATAACCAAGAAATTGTGTGTATATCTGAAATATGCTATCCATACCTAGATTATATCAAATTACCCTATTTTTTCCA
>JAKCAE010000025.1 GCA_021842385.1 bacterium | reverse complement strand
TGCCTCTGTGTTTGTCCCAATCATCTTTATGGCTTTGTTTTTAGTAATACTGCCGTCAAAGATTCTTACAAAAGAAACAACCCCTCTATGGGTGTCATATACAGAGTCAAAAATCAAAGCTCTCAAAGGGCTTTCAGGATTACCTGCTGGTGCAGGAACTCTTTCTACAACAGCTTTCAAAATCTCATCAACTCCTTCTCCGGTTTTTCCTGAAGCATAAAGAATCTCACTTTCTTCAAATCCGAATATTTCCATAATCTCTTCTGCTGTTTTTTTACGATCTGAATTAGGCAAATCAATTTTGTTTACAATAGGGATTATCTTCAAATTATGTTCCTGCGCTAAATGCACATTTGCAAGAGTCTGTGCTTCAATCCCTTGAGTTGAATCAACAACCAAAATCGCACCCTCGCAACAAGCCAGAGAGCGAGAAACCTCATAGGTGAAATCAACGTGTCCTGGAGTATCAATTAGATTTAAAATATATTCTTTACCCTCTAACTTGTAATCCATCCTAACAGGCTGCAGCTTTATGGTAATTCCTCGCTCTCTTTCCAAGTCCATCTGATCCAAAAGCTGATCTTTCATCTCGCGCTTTGAAACTGTGTTCGTGTATTCTAAAAGACGGTCTGCTAAAGTAGACTTACCATGATCAATATGCGCGATAATGCAGAAATTACGTATGTTTTGCATCCCTAGATTCTATCTTAAAAATCTTCTGCGCACAACCGCCAGAGCGCTCTTTGCTTCCTTAATATCCAAAGCCACAGCTGCTGCAAAATATATTGCTAAACCAGCAATGCCTGCTAAAAAGCCTTGGGAGAATATTGTAATAACTGTATTGTTGCCAAAGTGAGAAGCAAAAACCTGCAAAGAAATATATGTTACAGAAGCCAACATGGCGCTTGCAAGAATAATCTTGGCTGCAGATTTGAAGATATAGAAAGAATCAAGAGTTTCAACTTTTGTTGAAAGAAGCAGGTACAAAAGAAAGGCATTAAAAAGACTTGAAATCGTAAAGCCCCAGATAATACCATAAGGACCTAATGTCCTTGAAAGATAGACTGAAAATAGAGCATTTAAACCAAGGCTTAACAAACCAACCAAAACAGGAGTCACAGTGTTATGTCTGGCATAAAAAGCGCGCGAAAAAAGCGGAGCCAGACCTTGGGCAAAAACACTGACCGCAAAAATACCAAGCATATTTGCTGTTAGCTTTGTTGCTTGCCAATCAAAGTTTCCTGAACCAAAAACAACGCGCACAATCTGCGCTCTAAGTAAAATTAAAAGCACAGAAATCGGAATCAAGAAAAAAAGAATATTAACAACAGTTTTACTCAAGGTCTCACCAAAGCTTTGGTAGTTTTCTCTTGAAAAATGTTCTGAAAGATCAGGGAATGCTGCTGTGGCAAAAGAAATACCAAACATGCCTACAGCAACCGCCTGAATATTGTTCGCCAAATTAAAACCAGAAACAGTTCCCGACATTAGGGTTGTCCCAATAATCGATGCCACGAGCAAACTAATCTGCGAGTTATCAACCCCCAAAATCCTTGGCAAGAAAAGCCTGGCTATTTTTCTTACTCCCGGATGCTTAAAATCAAAATTCGGTTTTAATTTAAAGCCCGAAGCAAGCGCTCCAAACATTTGGATGCAAAGATGCAAAAGTGCTCCTAAAATTACGCCATAAGCAAGACCTTTAATACCAAAACGCGGGTAGAGATAGACTACGCCAAAGATAATTCCAAAATTATAAATTATCGGTGCTAAAGAAACTAAAACAAAGCGCCTCAAAGCATTAAGCACACTGCCAAAAACACTGGAGAGCGTAAAAATTATTGGAGAGAGCAAGAATATCTTAGTCAGCATAACAGTTTCTTCAAACTGCTTTCCTGAAAATCCAGGTGCTGTCAGCCTGGTTATCTCCGGAACAAAAATATACAAGATCAAACACAATGCTGACATGCCAAAAAAAGTAACGCTTAGAATCGTATTTGTAATGCTATTTGCTTCTTTTTTGTCTTTAATGAAATAGTCTGTAAAAACAGGAATAAAAGCAACAGAAAGAGTTCCCAAGATTAAAAGATTGAAAACAAGGTCTGGAATCCTAAAAGCAACATAGTATGTATCCAAAGTTTCTCCAATATTAAACTTCCCTGCTAGCAAATGGTCTCTGTACAAACCAACAAGCCTGGAAAGCAATGTGAAGAAAGCAAGAATTGCCGCTGATTTTAAAATTGTGCTTTTTTGATTAACGTTCATATTTTGAATCTAAAACTAAACCTAAAAACGTATCCTTTAAAACAGCTCCCTCAAAACCAACTTTGCCAGGGGTATTTTTCAGATCCCCAGTATACCAAAGAACCTTAGCATCAGTCTTTAAGGAATAACTTAACTTTAAAGAATTAGCTCCTGGTTGTTTTTGTAACAAAAGACTATATTTTCTGGAATCATTGATATTAAAAGGAAGTTTGTACTTTAAAACAACTGTTGCTTCTTCCCCGGGTGAAACTTCAATCCAATTAGCAAAATATGTTTTACCAGATTCCTTTCCCTGCACGGTCCCCGAAGTCTCATCAATGACTTTTGAATTGGCATCAAACAAAGCAAGATCAGAATCTTTTTTAAACTGACCCTTTAATGCCTCCAGCAAATTGTTTGCATAACCGCTGCCATCTGATTTGTAGAAAGGTTTCTTTACAAAACCCTCTGCTGAAACAAACTTACTTCCTTCAGGTACTAAAAACCTAACATAATCAATGTTCTTTGCTTGTTCATAAAGGTTTAACTGATGTTTTCTAGTGTATGTCAGGGTATTTAAAATACTGCCGTCTGCTAAAACCTCTGAATTAAGAGTTGCAGACTGATCTATGCTTAAATCTGTCTTTCTGCCACCAAGGTTTGTGTTAAAGATTGCTAAATAGTCTTTGTCAGTATCTAAGATTCTTCCTGCCCAAGCATAATCTTCAAAGATTTGCTGAATATTTTTGTTGCGATCATAGAAAAGAAGATTTTTCTTAGACAAAGCATTAAAGACAACACTTAAAAGTTCGGCTTTCTGTTCTTCTGTAGCAGTTGATATTTTTTGTAAGAGCAGGGGTTCAAAATCAGCAAGCATTTGTTTTGGCTTGTTTTCTTTTTTGTCATAACCCAAGGAAGTATTGAGTTGAACCTCTTCCCTAAAGTTATCAGCTGTTAAAACCAGGTTGTATTTATCCATTTTAAGAGGACCCAAAACAGAAAGAAGATCAACAAAAATATCCGGGGTTACAGCAATGACAGCGTCAGGAGTTTGACCTGCTTCTTTTTCGTAAAAAGAGCTTGCTTTAAGAGCAGATGCCTTAAAATCAACAAACCAATTTGAATCCCTTAAACCCCAGCTATCTGTTAAATCATGAAAAGGGCCGGGTGGAGCTATCTTTTCTTTAATCTGCCCATCAAGGTCATAAATGCTTGAAATCTTTTGTGTTTCAATCTTCCCGTTATCAAGTTTAAAAAAACCATAGGTACCGATGAAGCCACCTGTTGCTCTTAACTCGTTGTTATTCTCAAACAAAACAAGAAAAGTTTTAGAACCAGAACCAAGAAACTGCTGGAACAAATTAAGGATCGAAGAAATCTGCCCTAAAGCAACACTGCCCTGTTTTAAGCTGTCTTTGTAATCCAAAAACTGGGCTCTTAAATCTTCCGGCAAATATTTAGGATCAACGCTTTCAATATCAGAAGCTGCCTGAGATATCCCCTTTTCCGCATCTGCCAAATATTTTTTAGCAGCACTTAATGTTTGAAAGACTCCATCAGGGCTCTCAAAACCATTTTCTGAGACCTTAATTTGAGAAAGCAAAGCGTAAAAGCTATTCAAAGCAATGCCGCTCGAAGACAGCTCAGCGCCAGCATCCAACAAATGCTTAGCAGACTGCCCTTCTGGCAAAACATTTAAAATACTTGTTACTAAAGAGCCAAGGCTTTTGATATTTGCTCTTGCTTCCTCAAAGTTATTCTGAGCAAACTTTAACTGTTCTTCTGCACCAAGATAGTCTTTCTGCAAAGCTAAAGACTGAGCTTCCTTGAGTTGATTAAGCGCTTGTTTTGCTGTACCCACAACCTCTGATTTTGTTGTAATCCCGGAAGCAATGATTCCAGCGCCCTTTAAGCTCAAAAAACAAAACAAAGCAATGGCAGCAAAAACCATGATCTCTTTTTGAATTACAGGAAGCTTCGGGTATTTTGCAATGACCTGCTTGTTTAAAAGATTAATCTTAGCAGGCAAAATCTCTGATTCAAGCAAATCTTCTTTTGAAGGGGGTAATATTTTAGGACCAGGGGTTGCTTTAGGTTGTGGTACTAAAGATTCTTTGATAACAAAAATCTTTTCAATCTTTTTCTTTGAAAAGTCCTCGTAGATATTCTTTTTTTTGGATCTCTTGATTTCTTGCATATTAAACGCTTGCATGTTTAGAAATATTCAACAAAACCCCTATTGCAGAAAGCAAAACAACTAAAGCTGAAGAACCATAGGAGACAAAAGGAAGAGGAATGCCTGTTAGCGGCAAGACACCGATAATTGCACCAATATTTATTAAAGCCTGA
>JAKCAE010000005.1 GCA_021842385.1 bacterium | reverse complement strand
GAAAAGTTCACCGGAGAAGTTGGGGCTTCAATCAAACTGTAGAAGGTATTGATGTTAGCAAATGGCTCTGAAGTAACTTTAGGAAAGCCTTTCATTTCTAATACTTCTGTTGAAGCAAAGGTTTTGAAACAAGCTCGTTCCAGAAAAGTTGTTGTTTTTAAGTACAAGGCAAAGTCAAAGTACAGAAGAAAACAAGGACACAGACAAAACTACACAGAACTAGAGATTACGAAGATTTAAGAGAATTAACAAGACCAGCAAGATGCTGGTCTTGTTTTTTGCTTGGATATTTGATATACTGGTATTACATTTGAGCTTTAAAAAGGGTTTTAAGTGTACCCTTTCCAAAAAATACACGGGACAGAACAACCAAATACATCTCAAAGCAAAAACGCACAAACGCGAGTGTGGCTTTTTGGTTTTGTCCTGTTAGTTATAATTCTTGCGGGGTTGATGTATCTGCAAGAGATCAATAAGAAAAAAAATTTTTACAAAAGAACTGATGCTCTTTCAGGACTTCTGGTTAATGGTTTTCCAAACAGTCTTTTGTTGAATTTTAAAGATCCAAAGATTCGTTCCAGCTATTCTTTGAACTATTCCAAAGACAGAAAACAATACACTACAGTTTTTTCTTTGAAAGAAAACTTCTTTTTAGTGTATGAAAAATACAAAACATATCTAAAGCAGAACAGTTATTATCTTGCTAATGACCAAATAGACGCAAGGGAGTTTAAAGCTACTTTGTACGGTTTTAGTAATGATAGCGATATAAATGTCCAGATCTTTAAGAAAAGCGAAGATTTTTCAAATCTTAATATTACGTATCTAAAGAAAGGAGGGGAGTAACTATGTTTAAAAAAGATGTTTTCTTCCTGCTCATTCTTCTTATTCCTTTGATTCCTTTCAAAGCAAAAGCAAATGCCTGTGAGATATTATCATTCAGCGCGTATCCTAATGTCATCTATGCATCTTCATATTTGACTCCAGGACAACAATCAACACTGGTTTGGCTTACTTCAGGATGCAGCTACGTAGAGTTGGTTAATCCTGATCAAAGCATTGGCATGGGTACCCCTGTTGCTTCCGAAGGAAGCATTGCTCTTGGTCCTTTTGGTTATTCATATCCGAATACAAAAGATTACACCCTGGTCGCTTACGGAGATTCCGGACAAACTAGTTTGTCTTTAACAATATCTATTACTCAGTTTCCGCCAAACTGTGAGATCACTTCTTTTAGATCTGATTCATATCAGATACAGGCAGGCAAGAGCACTGTGCTGTCTTGGAATTCAACAAATTGCGCCTCTTTGTATCTTGATGGGGTTTTAGTGTCCGTCAATGGAAGTCAAAGCATATCTCCACAGACTGACACAACATACACGCTTACTGATAACCAGAACCAAAGCAAGAGCCTTTTGGTCGCTGTCTCTACTAATACGCAGAGTTGTTCTTTGGTCTTTTTTGGTCCTGACCCAAACTATATAGATGAATTTGGCAATGCTTCAGTGACCTGGTCTGTTGATGGTAGTTGTGGAGTTTCATTAAGAGGTCCGGGTTATGCGGATCAAGGAGAGCCAAATTACGGCACCCATTATATACCCCATGCTTCTGAGGGCGATCTATGGACATTATCTTTCGGCAGTTTTAGTAAGGATATTGTTTTGAAAAGATATTTAAATTGCGCAATCGTTAGTTTTTCCGCAAGTAGTTTTGATCCGGGTAAAACCACAAACATTAACATCTTAACAAGAGCCTGTGATCATGCGGTCATTTCCGGAGGAAACTTCGGCAGTGGTATGGATATATCAAACCAGCTTGCCAGCGGAAGCTTGCAGATAACTGATACGCCGCAAACTACAACAACATACACCCTGCGTGCTTGGAGCTTGCGTAATGAAGCTTTTCCAGCTACAGCCGTTGCTTACGAGAATGTTTCAAGATGCAGCGTTGATATATCACGAAGCATAAATTCGCCAACAGCAACAAGTTTTAATGAACATGAATATGTTGTTGAAGTGCGCGGTATAACCTCTCATGTTATCTCTATTAACGACAACAGACAAAACACACTCAACGGTTTAGAGTGCAACACAGCATATCTTTTTGCACCCAGAAATACTCACGTAGATGTTTTGGTTAATGGAAAAGGTGGTTTCAAAGCCACGGGAAGCCAATCAAGCATAACAACAACTAATTCTTTTTTAGAAGTAGTTATTCCATTCAGAACAGATGCTAAGCTCGAGATCCGTTAACTTAACATATTATTCAGTAACGACATTCCACAGCAAGCGAATCTTAAGGGGGAGATATGCGAAAGATACTTGCGGTATACGCGTTCTTTGCAGTTGCCTGCGGGCAAAATACAGAGAACAAGCCAGCAATTACTGAGCTCAAGCCTAAGTGCCAGGCTCAGATTACCCCAGCTGCTTCTGTCACTGTGCAATATGGCGCTGTGCTTGGTTTTGGCGCACCGAACAACGGATTTTGCACACAAGCATTTGTTGTGCTTGATCCTTCGGGATCCCAGCTTGCTGTCATCGGTCCTTCTGGGGCTGAAACAGCAGTTGTTGTTAAAATCAGTGGCACATATCAGGTGAAGTATCTGGCAGACAACAGTATAGTTGGTTCTGTTGTTATAACAGTGCTTCCACCACCTGAGCCTAAGGTGAATTTTAGCCAGAGTTTTACTGACAGTCTGTTGCTGAACACAGAAGTCCGCATTAGCTACAAGATTAGCAACTGCAGCAGCATTTCCTCGCTGCTTGTACCCGGAACTCCGCAAAGCGCTGATCCTAAGACTGAGAAGATAGTTTTCTCAGTTTCTGACAGCATCCTCAAAACCGGCAGCACCATGCCGGTTGGGAAGTGGCAGCAGAATTTGCTGCTTGTCTGCACTGGTCTTGATGGCTTGAAAGCAGACACAGCAAAGCTGAGCTTCTTCTTGAGGGTGCCGAAGATGGATGTGGATTCTCTTTCACCCAGGGTAGCGTTTGTCGGTATTTGGGGAACACATTGCTTTTACAGCAAGAGCCGTGCTTTTGTTTCCAACAACGGAGTGGATTTCAAGGGTACGGTTTCCGGAGGTAGCCGTTATGGTATTCCGACCATGGACAACATGATCACAAATGTCGGATATTTCCAATCCCCGGAGAAGTTCTGTCATGGGTATTTTCCGGGGTGGAACGGCGAAACGGTCGAATACGTTGCGAATCGTGAGCGTAGTGAAGGACCGTATCCGGATGCTGAAATTTCGCCGGAAAAGCTGCGTCTCTTCACAATAACGGTTAAGGATAAGTGAGTATCTTGAAAACGGAACCGCCCGCAATCCTGCGCGGCGGTTTCTGTATGTTTAGTTCTTTCTGCTATGATATATACATGCAGAGATACAAAAATATAACTCTTTTATTACTTTTCTTTTTTCTGGCAGCAGCTTGCAACACTGTTCCTGTTTACAAAAGTTCTGAGATTAAAAAAACAGACCGGAGCTTTGGTTTTGTTTCTGAGAATGTTAGAGGAGGCGAAGAGACACTGTATGCTGGAAAGAATATTGTAACACCCACTCCTGAAAGCAAAGATTTAGACAAACCAGCAAGCTCTGCGCTTTCAGTTCCACCTGTTGCAGCTACTCCAAAAGTATCTGAACAAGCATGCAATACAGACCTATCATGTTTGATTAAAGCGGTTAAGAATAACTGTCAGGTGTTTTCAGCAACGCTTACTTTTTCAGGAGACCATCCTCTTGCCTCAGGCCTTGCCAGTTATACGACAACAAGACTTTTTGAAATAAAAGGAGGGTCATTAGGCAAATGCGAAGTCTTAGAAAAATATCTAAGCGGGGAGATGCAATACAAACAAGGCGCTTTAGTTGAAGAGATAAAGCAAGGAAGTATTACTAAAGAATCAGCAGATCAATTTAAATCCATGCAAGAAGATCTTTACAAAAAAACAGTCTCAAAGACTGCCACTTGCGATATTTCTCCTGATTCTTTTGTACAACACCTGAATGATTACACCCAAGGTTACCTATATTCTGATATCCCAATTTTTGTTACTGTTTCTGTGAATAATGATCCGTACTCTTCTTCTTGCAAGGGCTCTTTGTACAATAATTAGCTTCTGCCCTGCAGCGCTCTAGTTATAGTTATCTCATCAGCGTATTCCAAATCACCGCCAATTGGTAGACCCCTGGCAAGCCTGGTTACTTTTAATCCTAACGGTTGGATGAGTTTTTGGATGTGGTTAGCACTGGTTTCTCCTTCTAAAGAAGGGTTTGTTGCCAGGATTACTTCTTTAAAGCCCCCTTTTTCTAATCTTTGCATTAAAGAAGTGATATTCAGATTATCAGGTCCAATACCCTCAAGCGGGTTTAAAACACCGCCTAAGACATGATACAGGCCTTTGTAGGCTCCTGTAGCATCAAGAGCTTTTGCATCTAGCGGTTCTTCAACAACACAGAGAGTTGTCCTGTCGCGGTTTGGGTCTGAACAAACAGAACAAGGGTCTGTTTCTGTCATATTGTGACAGATTGAACAAAAAAGTACGTCTTTTTTAAGGTTGGTAACAGCTTCAGAAAGCATTGTTAAATCTAGATCCGATTTTTTGAGAAGAT